>NZ_JASCPT010000078.1:0-25589 GCF_029959775.1 Pseudomonas sp. PS01270
CCAACTGTGGGAGCGAGCCTGCTCGCGAAGGCGTCGTGTCAGTTGAAATAACTCACGGCTGATACACCGCTTTCGCGAGCAGGCTCGCTCCCACATTTGAATTTCGCGTTGGGTCTTATAGCAAACTCCACGAAACCCCAACATAAACCCCCATCCCTTCACCCGGAGTCGACCGCGCAGCATCCAGACCTTTGTCGTCATACCCCGGCGTGACCGTTGCCGCATAACGCTTGCCGGTCAGGTTGCGCATGTCGACCCAACCTTGCCAGTCGCCCTTCGGGGCGTTGTAGCCCAGCGTTGCGCCAAACAGGGCGTAGGGATCGGCGTAGTAGCTGTTGGCGTAGTCCACGGCAACTTTGGAGACTAGTTGCGTGTTCACGGCGGCGAAGAAGCCCTGCGGCCAGTCGTAACGCAGTTCGCCCTGGTAATAATGCATTGGCAGGCCCGGCAGGCGGTTGTCGCCGAAGCGTTCGTCGTCGCGGTAGTGGAAGTCGCTGAAGGTGTAGGCCTGGCGCAAGCTCAACTGGCGGCCGTCGGCGGCGGTCCAGAGTTTGCTGTTGAGGCTGGCCTCGATGCCCTGGTGCACGGTCGGGCTGGCATTGAGTTCGTAGGGCGTGACGGCGTTGGCGTCCGGCAGTACCGAGAGCAGTTCGTGACGAACTTGCGCGTAGTACCAGGCCAGGCTCCATTCGCCCAGTTTGCTGTCGCCCCGGCCACCGATTTCCAGAGTGGTTGCAGTCTGGTTTTGCAGTTCGACCGGGTCGCGCTGGGTGCCGGTGGCGGCGCCATTGCCAGCAGGGAAGCGCACGTTGGAGCTGTAGATCAGCGACCACGGGTGCGGTGCTTCGACGGAGCGGCTGAGGTTGCCGAACACTTGCACGTCCGGGGTGATCTGGTAGCGCAGGCCGATGCGCGGTGCATAGTCCCAGTCGCTGAGACTGGTTTTGCCGCCGCCCTGCGGATAGGTCACGGCGCTTTCGCGGCGGGTGTAGATGGCGGCGAGGCCGGTGGTCAGCCAGAGGTCGTCGGCAATTTCCAGGTCATTGCCGAAATGCAGGACGGTGTCCGAACCCTGATAAGTGAAGTTGCGCATCCGCGTGCCAGGGGCATAGCTGGCGGTGTTGCCACTCGGGATGCGCACGAACTCGCTGGCGCCGTCGTTGGGCAGGTGCTTGGTCACGCGCAGGCCGACGTTGCTGCGGCTTTCCATGCCGAACAGGGTGTCGCGGCGCTTGTAGTCGAAGGTGCCGCTGACGTCGGTATAAGCCACCTTCAGCCGGTTCGGGCCTTCGCGCAGATCCATTGGGTAGTCGTGGTAGACGAGGCCGGTCTGGATGCTCGAATCGTCGTCGAGGTAGAACGTGGTCTTGTTGCCGATGAAGGTACTGCCGGGCTGCTTGCGGCTGTCATCGCGGGCCACATACGCCGGGTTGGCTGCCCGTGGGCTGTGTTCGATGGAATGCTTGGTCACGCGACCGGCGAGGTCGTTGTCGGTTTCGCGATAGCGGAAATAGAAGCGGGTTTCCAGATTCGGGTTGAAGCGATAGCCGAAGTTGGCGATCAGGCCTTTGCTCTCGCTGGCGGTGTGGTCCTGATAGCCGTCGGCGTTGGCATCGGTCAGCGACACGTAGTAATCGAAATCCCCCAGCACTTGCCCGGAGCTGACCTGGCGCTGCTGATAGCCATGGCTGCCGGTGGCGTAGCGCACTTGCAGTTTCGGCGCGGTGTAACCGGTGTGGCTGACGTAATCGATAGCGCCGCCCAGCGCCAGCGCGCCGCGATCGAAGCCATTGGCGCCGCGCAGCACTTCGACATGGTCGACCCACAACGGCTCGAGCAATTCATACGGCGTGCCGCCGGGGCCGGTGAGGGGCAAGCCATCCAGCATCGTGTAGAGCCCCGAGGCGTGGGCGCCGGGTGCGCGGTTGATGCCTGAACCACGGATGGAAATCTTCACGCCTTCGTTGCCCGCCGACTGTGCATACACCCCCGGCTGATAGGCCAGCACATCCTGATTGCTGGCAATGCGGCCCTGAATCGGCTGGCGCATGTCGACCACGTTGGTGCCGCCGGGAACCTGCTCAAGGCGTTCCCGCGCTTCTTCGACCGCTGCATCGCTGCCACTGCGCTGATCTGCCGAAATCAGCACTTGCCCCAGCTGCAGACCTTGGGTCTCGGCCATCACCGGGCAGGCCAGGGCCAGACCGAGCAGGGCAGTGGGCAATGATTTGGGCGACGGCATCGAAAAAACTCCAGCAAACAGGGGATCGGGCAATGAACAGTGCGACGTCGGAACAAACCCAGGAAACACATGGCGACAGGGCTTTTTTGCCCGGCGATGGCAAACAACCGGGCGTGAACTAACCTCACGGATCAGGGCCATCGGGTCAATAAACAAATTCAGCGGGCTGTTGAAGCGCGAGGACAGGTTCATGGCGAAAGACAAGAAGAAACCTGCAAGGGCAATCAAACGTCCACGCTTGAAAAACAAGGACTATCTGGAACAGCTGCGCAAGCTGCACATTGAATTGGTCAAGCTGCAGGAGTGGGTCATCGCCAAAGGTGTCAAGGTGTGTATTGTTTTCGAAGGGCGCGACGGTGCAGGCAAGGGCGGGGTGATCAAGGCGATCACCGAACGCGTCAGCCCACGGGTTTTCCGGGTGATGGCACTGCCGGCGCCAACCGATCGCGAAAAGAGCCAGATGCATGTGCAGCGCTACCTGCCGCATCTGCCGGCAGGCGGTGAGGTGGTGATTTTCGACCGCAGTTGGTACAACCGCGCCGGCGTCGAACGGGTCATGGGCTTTTGCACGGAAGAACAGGCCGACAAGTTTCTCAAGTCGATCCCTTGGGTGGAGAACGCCATCGTCGATTCGGGGGTGATCCTGCTCAAGTACTGGCTTGAGGTCAGTCCAGAGGAACAGACCCGCCGGCTCGAAGCGCGAATCAATGACGGGCGCAAGACCTGGAAACTGACACCAATGGATCTGAAATCCTACAGTCGCTGGTATGACTACTCACGGGCGCGGGACGAGATGTTCAAGCATACCGATACCGATTGGGCGCCGTGGAGGGTTGCCGACTCCAACGACAAACGTCGTGCACGGCTGAACATCATCACTGATCTGCTCAGTCGCATCCCCTATGAAGAGGTGAAGCGCGACAAGGTCGAGTTGCCGAAACGGCAGAAGCCGGGCAAGTATCGGGAGCCGGATTATGCGTACAAGCGGGTGGCAGAGCGGTTTTGACATTTGCGGGTTTTTTTGGGCTTGGCGGCCTTTGGGCCGACCAGGCTCTTGGGGTTTTGGGTGTATATCCGTTTTTTCGGGTGTTGCGGCTGGCGGTTCCGCTCTTACAGCGGGTCACTTTTGCAGACGCCCAAAAGTAACCAAAACGCTTTGCTCCTACGTTCGGCCCTCGCAGGCTCGGGTTCCTTCGCTACGGGACTGATCCGGGCGCAGCGGCTACGGTTTGCTTCGCTGCACCTCCTTCCGCTGTGTTCGACTTCGTCGAACGGTCGCTGCGCTCCCACGCCCGGATCAATCCCTCCACTCAGCCTTCCGACGTCGCCGGTGGATCAAAAGCAAGATCAAAAGCACTCGAGCTTGCGCTCATTGTTGAGTGGGGCGGCTTCGCCGCGGGCAGCTGCGCTGCTTTGCTTTTTTGGGAGCGAGCCCGCTCGCGAAGGCGGCCTGACAGCCGACCTGTTCTTGAGGTGGTACGCGATTCAACTGTAGGAGCTGCCGAAGGCTGCGATCTTTTGATTTTGCTTTTCTGTGGGAGTGAGCCTGCTCGCGATGACGGAGGAACATTCAAATTTAATTTGACCGATATACCGCTATCGCGAGCAGGCTCACTCCTACAAGGTTTTGCGTATCAACCGTCCATCCGTCGTCTGCCCTGAACCTCTGTCGCGCTGTTTTTTCTACCGGGTAAGTCCCTCAGGAGATACCCGTATGTTCGATCAGCAAAAGAAGGCATCACTGGCGGCATGGCGCAGGATGGCGGAGCAGGCCGAGGGCGATCTGGATCCGGAACAGCAGTATGACGAGCTGCTCAAGGCTGCGGATCAGATGGAGGAGCAAGGCCTGATCACCAGTGCCGAATGGCGCCAATTAGTGCGTGACGCCGGCAACATTTTTACCCTGAACGAGGAACAGCCACAGCGCTGACAGCTGCCATCGGAGGACGTCTCATGCTCAGTTATCTGTTTATCGGCGCCAACGATGTCGAGCGTTCGGCGGCTTTTTACAAGGCGATCCTGACGCCGCTTGGCTACCGGCATGACCGTGAAGAACACTACTGTTTCTACTTGCCCGATTGCGCCGACAAGTCCAACGGGCCCGGGAGTGTGCACATCTCGCAACCGTTCGATGGTGAGTCGGCGACGCCCGGCAACGGCATGATGCCGGCATTTCGCGCCGACTCGCGGCACAAGGTCGATCAGGTGCACAAGGCCGGGCTCGACAGTGGCGGCAGCGACGAAGGCGCGCCTGGCACTCGCGAGGCCTATACGCCAGACTTCTACGTGGTCTATCTGCGCGATCCTGAAGGCAACAAGCTGGCTGTGTTCTACAGCGGCTGATGGATGGAGCCTGTTGATTCGGCCCTGATGGCGGCCCGCGCCCAGTTTGCGATCACGATCAGTTTCCACATCGTGCTGGCGGCGTTCAGCATCGGTCTGGCGAATTTCCTTATGGTGCTGGAAGCGTTGTGGTTGAGGACCGGGCGCCAGGTTTATCTGGATGTCTATCGCTACTGGCTCAAAGTGTTTGCGCTGAATGTCGCAGTGGGCACGGCGTCGGGATTGATTCTGGAGTATCAGTTCGGCCTCAACTGGTCGCGGCTGTCGGTGCAGGCCGGTGATGTCCTCGGTCCGCTGATGTTCTATGAAGTGATGGCGGCGTTTTTCATCGAAGCGGGATTTCTCGGCATCATGCTGTTTGGCCTGAAGAAGGTCGGTCCGCGTCTGCACTTTTTTGCCACGTGTGCGGTGGCGGTGGGCTCGCTGATCAGCGCGTTCTGGATTCTTTCCGCCAACTCATGGATGCAGACCCCCGCCGGCTATTCGATTGGCGCGGACGGGCGTTTCCTCGCCGAGGACTGGTGGGCAATCATCTTCAATCCTTCGTTTCCCTATCGTCTGGCGCATATGCTGCTTGCCGTGCTCATCGGCAGCGCGACGCTGATTGCCGGGATCAGTGCCTGGCAATTGCGCAAGGCCCCGGACAACCCGCGTGCTCGCCTGCAATTCTCCATGGCGCTGTGGGTGATTGCGCTGCTGATGCCGGTGCAGATTGTTGTCGGGGATCTGCATGGCCGGCACAGTTTGCACGCTCAGCCGCAGAAAGTGGCGGCCATCGAAGGCTCATGGACGCGCCCGCCAGAGGGCGCGGGGGAGCCACTGCGCCTGTTCGCATGGCCGGATATGCAAGAGCGCCGCAACCATTGCGAAGTGGCCATTCCACGCATCGGCTCCCTCTATCTGCAGCATGACCTGACCAGCACCATCGCCGCGCTTGATGAGTTCCCGGCTGAGGACATCCCGCCCGTGGCGCCGGTGTTTTTCGCGTTCCGGCTGATGGTCGGGCTGGGGCTGTTGATGCTTGGGCAGGGTGTGGTCAGCCTGATCCTGCGCCGACGTCATCGCCTGTACACGGCGCGGCGCTGGCTGGGCGCGTGCGTGCTGCTGGCACCAGCGGGGTTTCTGGCGATGCTCAGCGGCTGGGTCGTCACCGAAGTGGGGCGACAGCCGTTTACGGTTTACGGATTGATGCGCACGGCGGACAGTCTGTCGTCGGTGTCCAGGGCTCAAGTCGTCGGGTCGACGTGGCTGATTCTGCTGTTTTATCTGCTGATCTTCGGCATCGGTCTGTGGGTGTTGCTGCGCCTGTTGCGCGAGCCGCCGCAGCAGGACCAACCCGGGCCGCAGCCCACCCTTGCCGACCAAACCGGGCACTGAGGAGTCGCAGACATGGACACCGACTGGCTGACCCTGTTGTGCGCTGCCGCACTGGCGTTCTCGGTGATGAACTATGTGCTGCTCGACGGCACCGATCTGGGCGTCGGCATGCTCATGGCCCTCACGGCTTGCAGCAAGCAGCGCAGGGTGATGGCGGTGTCGATTCTGCCGGTGTGGGACGCCAACGAAACCTGGCTGGTGCTCGGCGGCGGCGGGCTGCTGGCGTTGTTTCCGCTGGCGTATGCGATCTTGCTGCCGGCCTTGTACGTGCCTTTTATCGTGATGTTCCTCGCCTTGATCGCGCGGGCCATGGCGCTGGAATTTCGCGATTACGCACCGAACGAGCGACGCAAGCGCATCGTCGACGGCGTGTTGGCGCTGGCTTCGCTGCTGACCGGGTTTGTTCAGGGAATGGTGCTCGGTACCCTCGTGCAAGGCGTCGCGCATCAGGGCGGTCAGTACCACGGCGATGGCCGCGACTGGTTGAATCCGTTCCCGGTGTTCTGTGGTTTGGTGCTGGTGCTCGGTTACGTCTGGCTGGGGACGTGCTGGCTGTACTGGCGCACCCTGGATGAATTGCAGCAG
This sequence comes from Pseudomonas sp. PS01270, assembly GCF_029959775.1. Lineage (NCBI taxonomy): Bacteria > Pseudomonadati > Pseudomonadota > Gammaproteobacteria > Pseudomonadales > Pseudomonadaceae > Pseudomonas > Pseudomonas sp. PS01270. The sequence continues at coordinate 6,548 of NZ_JASCPT010000078.1, forward strand.
CATTCGGCCCGCCAGGCCCGCGTGCTGTCGCTGGTCGTTGTGGCGTTATTGCTGGTGCTGATCGCATGGACGGCGATGTTGCAGCCGCAATATGCCCGGAGGCTCGCCGATATTCGGCTGTGGTTGCCGGCAGGGCTGATCGTCAGCGCTCTAGGATGGGTGTTCAGCAAAGGTTTTCGCGGGCGCTTTGACTGTGTGCCGTTGTTCGCCGCATTGGGCGTTTTCGTCCTGGCTTTCGCGGTGATGCTGGTCGCGCTATTTCCCTTCATCATTCCGCCGGATCTGACCTTGAGCGAAGCAGCCTCAAGCCACACCAGCCAGATCTTCATGCTGGTCGGATTCGCCGTGCTGATCCCCATCACGCTGGCCTACAACACCTTCGGTTTCCGCGTGTTCAGCGGCAAGGTCCGCGTTGCCAGCGATGGCTGATATTCACGTCACCCGACCTTTTTTGCTCACTAGCGACAGTCGCGAAGCCCGTAGCAGATCAGCAAAAGCCGCCTTGTCGATCGGCCGACTCATGAAATAACCCTGCACCTCGTTGCATTGATCTTTACCGAGAATCGCCAGTTGCTCCTCGGTCTCGACGCCTTCGGCCGTCACCGTCAGCCCCATGGCTTTGCCCAGACCGATGATCGCCTGCACCACGGCACGGTCGTTGGTGCCGCTGCTGATTGAGGCGATGAAGCGTTTGTCGATCTTGATTCCGTCGAACGGATAGGCGCGCAGATAACCGAGCGACGAATAGCCGGTGCCGAAGTCGTCCATGTTCAGACGCACGCCGAGCTCCTTGAGCTGATTCATGGTGGTCAGCGCGCCGTCGGTGTCGTTGAGCATCACGTTTTCGGTGATCTCCAGCTCCAGACGGCTGGCCGGGAAACGCGTATCCACCAGCACTTCACGAACATCCTCGACAACATCGCTGAGGGCGAACTGCGCAGGCGAGAGGTTGACCGACAGCAGAATGTCATGGGGCCATTCCAGTGCGGTTTCGCAGGCTTCGCGCAACACCCAGCGGCCCAGCGGCACGATCAGGTCGGTCTGCTCGGCCAGCGGAATGAACACGTCCGGCCCGAGCAAGCCCTGAGTCGGATGCTGCCAGCGCACCAGCGCCTCCACCGAAACGATGTGTTTGCCGTCGACCTTGTAGCGCGGCTGATAGTGCAGGACGAATTCGTTGTGCTTGAGCGCATGGCGCAGGTCATCTTCCATTTGCCGGCGCGTCTGGATCTGGTCGCTCATGTGCGCTTCGAAATAGCACCAGGTGTTCTTACCATCGGACTTGGCCTGATACAGCGCGATGTCGGCGTAGCGGATCAGATCGCTGGCGACGAAACCGTGCCGGCGACTCAGGGCGATGCCGACGCTGGCACCGATATGCAGCGGATGCTGTTCGTAGAGGATCGGCTGATGCAGGCTGCCGATCAGCCGTGTGCAGAATTTGTCGATCTCGTTATGGCTGTCCATGCCATTGAGCACCACGACGAATTCATCACCACCGAGGCGGGCGACGAGGTCGTGCTCGCGGGTGCATTCGCGCAGACGCGTGGCGACTTCCTGGAGTACCGCGTCACCGGCAGGATGGCCGAGGGAATCATTGATCGGTTTGAAATTGTCCAGATCGATCATCAGCAGCGACAGCGGCGGCGCGTGTTCCTTCAATACCAGGACGTCGTCGAGATAACGCGCCAGTTTGTTGCGGTTGGGCAGACCGGTCAGGGCGTCGTGCATCGACAGGTGCTGGATCTGCGCATGGGCGGCGACTTCGTCGGTGATATCGCTGGCAGTACCGCGATAGCCGACGACGCTGTCCTTGTCGAAAATCGGCCGCGCCGAGAGCCGGCAGTGGCGTGGCTGCCCGGAGTGATCGCGATAAGTACAGCGCAAATCGCCGGCGCTGTTTTCTTCGCTGAGTTTGCGCAGCCATAGTTCCAGTGGCGTGGTGTCGCAAGTCAGTAATTCGCCGATGTCCTGGCCCAGCCACAGGGCTTGCGGGTAGCCGGTGACTTCGCTGAAGCGCGCCGACAGATAGGTCAGCGCCAACTGATCATCAACTTCCCAGATCCAGTCCGACGCCGCTTCGGCCACGGCGCGAAAGCGTTCTTCACTGGCTTCGAGGGCATGATTGGCTTTCTCGAGTGCCTGATTCGAGGCCTGCATGGCATGAATGCTGTTGTCGACGTATTGCGATGAGCGCAATGCATGGCGGAAAAAATAGGCGGTGAGCAGCATCAGCACCAGAAACGTCGCGCCGAGCGGTGGCACCAGCGTCCACAGCAATTGCTGACCGGGTCGCTGCAGGTCGGCAACCAGGCTGTAGCCGGTGCTGTCGAGGGGTACGCTTGGATGGCCTTTCTCAATGGTTTCATCCGGGACGAGGGTCAGGTTCGTCAGGCCATAACCGCTGCCGATCTTGCGCAGTTTGGTCGGGGTCAGCTTGTCGACGAACACCAGCACCGAGGTGTTTCTCAATTCATCCAGCGGGCGCTCGTCATTGGGAATGATCGCGGCAGCGGTGATCAGCGCCGGCCAGCCTTCGAACAATGAATAACTGCTGATAGGCTTGGTCAGATCAGGCTGACTCAGCACCTGCTCGACCAGCGCCGAGGCGGGCGCTTGCAGTACGCTGGATACGTCGGTTTCAACCATCTGCCCGCGAATCACCGCGTACTTGGTGCGATTGCGATCGAGGACGAACACGCCGTCGTAGCCGTCGCTGGTGAACAGGGTCTTGCCCATGTTCTGTTCGGTATAGGCCCAATTGACGTCGATCCGCCCGCTCAAGGCCTCATAGGCGCGGGTCCAGTAGGCATAACTGGTGATGTAGTTTTTCGACGCGGTGATGCGGTTTTCCACGGCGCGCACGGAATAGAACTGATTCTGTTCCAGATCCTTCGCGTCAAGGGTATTGGCGATCCCAAGCAAGGTGCTGATCGCGGCGATGACACCCGCAACGAACAGTGCGCCAACGGCGATGGCCAGGCGCCGGGTCACGGCGCGTTGCGGGGTGGGGATTGGCTGCGCAGGGAGAGTAACGGCCATGTGCTCGTCCTTGATCCGGTGTCTTCTGAATCTAGAACAATGGCGAGCGCACAATGTTCAGATTGTTGTTATTGGTATCGCCTGGATTTTTTCAAAGTGTAGCGAATCCGTTGGAATTTCCAGCAGCGCCGGCCAGCGGCGAATCCCGAAAGGGCGAGACTTCCCGCACAAAAACCGGATAATGGCCGCCATTCGTTTAGCCGTATTCTGGTAATCCCGCATGGAAATCAAGGTCAACTTTCTCGACAACCTTCGACTTGAAGCCAAGTTCGACGACTTCACGGTGATCGCCGATCAGCCAATCCGCTACAAGGGCGATGGCTCGGCACCGGGGCCGTTCGACTACTTCCTGGCGTCGTCGGCCTTGTGCGCGGCTTACTTCGTCAAGCTGTACTGCGACACGCGCAACATCCCGACAGAGAACATTCGCCTGTCGCAGAACAACATCGTCGACCCGGAAAACCGCTATAACCAGATCTTCAAGATCCAGGTCGAATTGCCCGCCGATATTTCGGACAAGGATCGCCAGGGCATCCTCCGTTCCATCGACCGTTGCACCGTGAAGAAAGTGGTGCAGACCGGCCCCGAGTTCATCATCGAAGAAGTCGACAACCTCGACGCCGATGCCCAGGCCTTGTTGATGCCGCAGTCCGATTCCCAGGCGGGCACCTACATCGCCGGCAAGGACCTGCCGCTGGAACAGACCATCGCCAACATGTCGAAGATCCTTGCCGATCTCGGCATGAAGATCGAAATCGCCTCGTGGCGCAACATCGTGCCCAACGTCTGGTCGCTGCACATCCGCGACGCGCATTCGCCGATGTGCTTCACCAACGGCAAGGGCGCGACCAAGGAAGGCGCACTGGCGTCGGCGCTGGGCGAGTTCATCGAGCGCCTCAATTGCAACTTCTTCTATAACGACCAGTTCTGGGGCGAAGACATCGCCAACGCCGAATTCGTCCATTATCCGGACGAGAAATGGTTCAAGCCGGGTCCGAAGGACGAATTGCCAAGCGAGATTCTCGACGACTACACCCTCGGCATTTACAACCGCGACGGCGAACTGCGTGGCTCGCACCTGTACGACACCAACTCCGGCAACACCCAGCGCGGCATCTGCTCGCTGCCGTTCGTGCGCCAGTCGGACGGTGAAGTGGTGTACTTCCCGTCCAACCTGATCGAAAACCTCTACCTGAGCAACGGCATGAGCGCCGGCAACACCTTGGCCGAAGCGCAGGTGCAGTGCCTGTCGGAAATTTTCGAGCGCGCAGTCAAACGCGAAATCCTCGAAGGCGAAATGGCCCTGCCGGACGTACCGCAAGAGGTCCTGGAGAAATACCCGAGCATCCTCGCCGGCATCAAGGGCCTGGAAGAGCAGGGCTTCCCGGTGCTGGTCAAGGACGCCTCGCTGGGCGGTGAATTCCCGGTGATGTGCGTGACCCTGATGAACCCGCGCACTGGCGGCGTCTTCGCTTCCTTCGGCGCGCACCCGAGCCTGGAAGTCGCGCTGGAACGCAGCCTGACCGAACTGCTCCAGGGCCGCAGCTTCGAAGGCCTCAACGACTTGCCGCAGCCGACGTTCTCGGGGCAGGCAGTGACCGAACCGAACAACTTCGTCGAGCACTTCATCGATTCCAGCGGTGTGGTGTCGTGGCGCTTCTTCAGTGCCAAGCCAGACTTCGAATTCGTCGAATGGGACTTCTCAGGCCAAGGCGAAAACTCCAATGCCGAAGAAGCCGCGACCCTGTTCGGCATCCTCGAAGACATGGGCAAGGAAGTCTACATGGCGGTCTACGAGCACATCGGCGCCAAGGCCTGCCGCATCCTCGTGCCGGATTACTCGGAGATCTACCCGATCGAAGACCTGATCTGGGACAACACCAACAAAGCCCTGCAATTCCGCGCCGACATCCTCAATCTGCACAACCTCAGTAAGGTTGGCCTGCGCAATCTGGTCCAGGGCCTGGAACGCAGCGAGCAGGACGACTACACCGATATCACCACGCTGATCGGCATCGAGTTCGATGACAACACACCGTGGGGCAAGTTGACGATTCTGGAACTGCGTCTGCTGATCTACCTCGCCCTGCAGAAGTTTGACGAGGCCAAGGATCTGGTTGAGGCGTTCCTGCAATACAACGACAACACCGTTGAGCGTGGCTTGTTCTATCAGGCTGTGAATGTGGTGCTGGAGATGGAGCTGGATGAAGACCTTGAGCTTGAGGATTACGAGGCTAACTTCCGCCGGATGTTTGGTGACGAGCGTATGGATGCGGCGATTGGTTCGGTGAATGGCAGTGTGCGTTTTTACGGTTTGACGCCAACGAGCATGAAGCTGGAAGGGCTGGATCGGCATTTGCGCTTGATCGAAAGCTATAAAAAGCTGCATGCGGCGCGGGCGGGTGTGGCGGCTTTGTCGCGTTAAAAAGCTGCTCAGAACGTTTCGCTTTCGGCTTGAGTGTGGCTGCGTGGCTTGAACCGCAGCCCCTCACCCCAGCCCTCTCCCGAGGGAGAGGGAGCCGATTTTCAAGCTTTTCAGAATTTGTGTTCGACTCGGTTTCCCAGGTCGGCCTATTTCCACCAGACACCTCGGTCAATCCCCTCTCCCTCTGGGAGAGGGCTAGGGTGAGGGTTTTTTCAAGATTTGGGTTCGGCTCGGTTTCCCAGGTCGGCGTATCTGCACCAAGCACCTCGGTCAGTTCCCTCTCCCTTTGGGAGAGGGCTAGGGTGAGGGGCTTTGGCTTTCGCGGCCATGCGCGGCGTTTGCCAACTGCCCCGTATCCACCCGCACAAACACCGAATCACCCACTGCCGTCAGCACTTCCCCGGCATACACCTCGCAAATCACCCGGGTCTTGCGCCCGACTTCACCTTCGACCCGTGCACGCAAGAGCAGCGGTACGCCCATCGGCGTTGGCTTGATGAACTTGATCCCAAGGTTACCGGTGACGCAGTCGATGCGCGGCAGGCTGCCGGCTTCGCGGTTTTCTGCGCGGTAGTGCCAGGCCATGGCGGTCCAGTTGGAGTGACAGTCGACGAGCATGGCAATCAGCCCGCCGTAAACCAGATCCGGCCAGCCGCAATATTGCGCTTCGGGCAGATGCTCGGCGATGACGTGGCTGCCGTCCTCATCCCACCGACTTTTCACGTGCAGGCCTTGCGGATTGCGGCCGCCGCAGCCGTAACAAACGCCTTCGGGGGCGGCGAGGTCTTGCAGCGGGGTGGCGTGGCTGGACATGGCTGGGGTCATCCTGGAGTGGCGAGGCCGGACAGGCGCAAGCGGTTGCGTCCGCCGCGTTTGGACTCGTAGAGCGCGGCGTCGCCAAGTTCGATCAGCGCCGCGAGACTGGCCGGCGGTTTGTCGAACAGGGTGGCGCCGATGCTCAAAGTCACCGCAGCGGACGTGGGATAGGTGTGCGACGCCAAGGCCAGAAACTGTTCGCGCAAGGCGTTGCCCAGTTCAAGGATAGCTTCGGCTGAGGCATTGTTGAGCAGCATCAGAAACTCGTCGCCACCCAGCCGCGCCGTCAGCGCATGGGGCGGCAGCTGGGCGCGGATCATCTCGCTCAGAGCAATCAGCAAGCGATCACCGGCGATATGCCCGTACTGGTCGTTGACCAGTTTGAAGTTGTCGATATCGATCAACAGCAGCGCACCCGGTCTTTGCGCGGAGACACCGGCCAACAGGCGGGGCGTGCGTTTTTCCAGGGCACGGCGGTTGTAGAGGGCCGTGAGTGGATCGCGCTCGGCGAGGCGGGCAATCTGTTTTTCCCGGCGATAACGCTCGGTGCCGGTCATCGACAGGGCGATCAACATGATCGCCATCGCGCCTTCGACCAGCGAGATCTGAATGATCTCGCCGCGAAACGCCGCCAGATCGATCAGCGTGCCGGGGATCACCACGGTCAGGGCCTTGGCCACATAAAAGATGCCGTGGCCGAGCAGCACATAGCGCAATTGCACCGCGCCAACGCTCAACGACTTGCCGTGTGGACGCAACAGCGAACTGGCCTTGAGTGTCGGGATCGCCACCAGCAGCGAATTGGCCACCAGCATGGCCTTGGACCACAGCGGGCCGTCCGGCAACATCAACATGATCAGCCACGTCGCGAAAACCAGGTACCACACCGGCGACAGTCGGGTCTGGGTGAAGCGCGCCACGCCGAGGAGGAAAAAGAAGTGCGCGGTCACCAGCAAGCCGTTGGCGAACCAGATGCCCAGCAGCAGAAAACCGCTGCTGCGCAGCAGAGCGAGGGTGGAACCGATGGTGATGGTGGCGAAACCGGCGCTCCAGAACAGTAGCGAAGGCTCACGGATGCTGCGCCACTCGACCGCCAGGTACAGCGCGGCAGCGGCTGCGAGGGCGATCGTGATGGTCAGCATCGTTGGCGGGTCGAGCGGCATTTCCGGGCAGGCCTGTCTGTATGGCAATAGGCCTGCGATTGTAAGCGTTTGGTCAGGTTTTTCGCAGGGGGCGCGTTGCCGGGCAGACCACTGGCGCTCCAGCGGTCACTCTTGCGGGCTTAGCCAGGTGTCTACCACGCGGCGATCGAGCTCTTCCCAATAGGCCATGCCCAGCACCCGCGTGGTGTTGAGCCCGCGCAGATAACCGCGCAGTTGCTGGGCAGTGTCGCGGATCACTTGCGCATCGCGGCTGTTTTTGTCCAGCAGGACGCTTTCGTACTGCATCAGGTATTCGGCTACGCGGTCGCGATATTCGGGCAGCACGGCGTCACGGATCAGATCAAACGTTCTCAAGGCGAGACCCTCATCATTTTTCTTGGATGTATCCAGTGTGCATCAGTCTGCGCGACGCGCAACTATTGCTGGAAGTAATAGTGACCATCAAGAAACGCAAGTTCTGCTTTGCCGGCGATCGGCGGAAAATCGCCTCCATCGAAGACGCAGCTCAAGGAAATTGCGCGATGAACATTCTGACTCGACTGGCAATGATCGCCCTGCTGATGGGCGGGGTAGTTACCGCACCGGCTTACGCAGACGACGCCCGGTCGTGTCACCTGCAACCCATCGCTGCCAGCGCCTCGGCGTTGCAGCACACGCAGACCGTGGGTGTGTTGTTGAGCGAAAACACCTTGCAGAACCTGCAATACCTGGAGCGCTACCACGACATGGCGCTCAACGGCGCGAAAGACGCACTGGACTCGCGAATCCGCGACGCCTTTGTCGGCAGCTCCGACCCGGAACTGGCCCTCGACTGGCTGGTGAGTTCGCTGCAACAGCAGTTCGTCTCGGTGACCGTCTACGACAACCTCGATGCGCTGGTTCAGGCCCATCCGGACGTGGTGGTCAAGCTCGACACCTTCAACCGCTTGCTGACTCAGCGTAACAGTTTGGTCGAGGCGCGCTTCTCTGCACGGTTCTACGACGCCGATCTGCAGTACATCGGCAAGGCCGAGGGGGCGATCGAGCAAGAGTTGCCTTCGGTCTGGGTGCACAACCAGGCGGCGCCGCAAATCGCCGCGCAGATCAATCAGCAGCGTGACCTGCAACTCAATGCGCTGAAGCAATTCGATGTGTCGCTCAAGGCCCTGGTGGCGTCGAGCTGATTCTTAAAACGTAAATGGCAACGGCGGCGCCGTGAAGTCGAACCGTTGCCGGTTGAACCGAACCTTTATTTTTCAGGATTTACTCCATGCGTCCTTTATTCGTGCCAGCCATGGCTTTTGTTTCCCTGTTGCTCGCCGGTTGCGCTTCGGCGCCGAACGATCCGACCCTGACCTTGCAGACCAGCAAGACGCCGGCGCAATACGCCGATTGCGTGGTGCCGAAGTTGCAGGGCAGTGCGTTGAATCCGACGGTTTCGCAGAGTCAGCGCAGTTATCGGATTGTGGTGCCGAGCAAGGTGTCGGCGGATAACGTGCTGGAGGCGTACAAGGCGGGGAAGGGCGGCAAGGTGTTCATTTATGAGCGGCATTTGCTGGCGTCGAATTTGTTGCCTTCGAGTTTTGAACGGGCGGCTCAGGAGTGTATTTGATCTGAGCGCTTGACGGGTTTTGACAGAGCTCCTTTGGTTGGCCGCAACCAACCAATTTTTTCGCCCCACACTGGTTTTCGGTTGTGGGGTTTTTTTTGTGTTCTTGGCGGCCTTTGGGCCGACCATGCTCTTCGGGTTTTGGGTGTATATCCGTTTCTGCGGGTGTGGCCGATTACGGTTCCGCTCTTACAGCGGGTCACTTTTTCAAACGCCAAAAAGTAACCAAAAGGCTGCGCCCTGACGTTCGGCCCGCTCGCTGGGGCTCGGGGTACCTTCGCTCCGGGACTGATCCGGGCGCAGCGGCTACGGTTTGCTTCGCTGCACCTCCTTCCGCTGTGTACGACTGCGTCGTACGGTCGCTGCGCTCCCACGCCCGGATCAATCCCTCCGCTCAGCCTGCCGACGGGCTCCAGGATCAAGAGCCACTCGAGCTTGCGCTCATTGTATTGAGTGGTGAAAGCAGGAGGCGGATTGCTTTTGCTTTTTGCTTTTCTGTGGGAGCGAGCTTGCTCGCGAAGGCGGCCTGACAGCCGACCGTTTTCTCACTGAATGCATCCGATCAAAACTGTAGGAGTGAGCCTGCTCGCGATGGCTGTGTATCAGGCAACACGATGATGATTGGGGAGTGTTGTTTTGTCTTGCGATCCGGTTTCTCCAGGGACGGCCCTCACCCTAACCCTCTCCCAGAAGGAGAGGGGACTTGGTCGAGGTGTTTGTTGAAGATGCGCCGACCTGAGACTCTGCGTCGAGCTCGTTCTTGAATTCAACGAAGATCGGCTCCCTTTCCCCCTCGCCCCCTAGGGGGAGAGGGCTGGGGTGAGGGGGCTGGGTTTCACTGATTCAACGCAATCTGCAGCCTATCCCAAACAACCATTCACCCCGTCACACACCCAACCGGCACTTTCCCCGCAAACGTATCAACCAGACTCGCCACCACCATTTCCCCCATCCGCGTGCGAGTCTGCAATGTTGCGCTGGCCCGATGCGGTTGCAGCACCACCTGTTCATTACCAAACAACGCTTCCGGCACATTCGGTTCATCGACAAACACATCCAGCCCCGCCCCGGCAATTTCCCCAGCCGAAAGCGCGGCAACCAGATCCGCTTCGTTCACCAGTTTGCCCCGGGCGACGTTGACCAGGTAACCGTCCTTGCCCAGCGCTTGCAGCACTGGCGCGTCGATGATCGCTTCGCCCTTGTCCGCCGCGGCGGCGAGGATCAGGGCGTCGCTGTCGCGGGCCAGTTGTTTGAGGTCGGCGACGAAGGTGTGGGGGACGTCGCTCATCGGTTGCAGGTCGGTGTAGCTGATCGGGCAGCCGAAGGCGGCGGCGCGGGTGGCGATGGCGCGGCCGACGCGGCCCATGCCGACGATGCCGATGCGCATGCCGGAGACTTGTCGTGCCAGGGGCAGTGGCGCGAGTGGGGTCGGGCTTTGCGGCCATTGGCCGGAGCGCACGTAGCGGTCGCTGGTGCACAGGCCGCGACAGACCGAGATGAGCAGGCCGATGGCGAGGTCGGCGACGTCTTCGGTGAGGGCGCCGATGGTGGCGGTGACGCGGATGCCGCGATCGCGGGCGTAGGCCAGATCGACGGCGTCGGTGCCGACGCCGTTGACCGCGACGACTTCCAGGTTCGGCAGTTGCCCCATCAGCGCCTGGCTGATGCCGGTGTGGCCGCCGGTGATCACGCCACGGATGTTGGCCCCGTGTTCGTTTATGTAGGCGGGTTTGTCCGCTTGCTGGTAGTAGCGGCGTACGGTGAACAGTTCGTCCAGACGCGCGTTGATTTCCGGGATCAGGATCGGGCTCAGTTGCAGGATTTCTGGCTTCATGGCTACCTCGTTACGCAATAAAAAGGCCGGCTCAACCGCGGCCGGCAAACGGCATGGCGCTGGCCATGACGGTCATGTTCAGGACGTTGGCTGACAGCGGCAGGCCGGCGATGTAGCGCACTGCATCGCCGACGTGTTTGACGTCGACCATCGGCTCGACGGCGATGCTGCCATTGGCCTGGCGCACGCCTTTGGTCATGCGCACCGACATTTCCGTCAGGGCATTGCCGATGTCGATCTGGCTGCAGGCGATGTTGAATTCGCGGCCGTCCAGCGCCAGGGATTTGGTCAGGCCGAGCACGGCGTGTTTGCTCGCGGTGTAGGCGCTGCTGAACGGGCGCGGCGTGTGTGCGGAAATCGAACCGTTGTTGATGATTCGTCCGCCCTGCGGCTGTTGTTTGCGCATCAGCCCGAACGCGCCGCGAGCGCACAGAAAGACACCGTTGAGGTTGGTGTCGATCACGTTGCGCCACTGCTCGAAGGTCAGTTCATCCAGCGGCACGGCTGGGGCATTGACGCCGGCGTTGTTGAAGACCACATCGAGGCGCCCGTAGACCTCGGCAATGGTCGCGAACAGCACGTCGACACTGGCCGGATCACGCACGTCGGTGGGCACCGCCAAGGCTTGATAACCCTGGCTCTGCGCCAGTTCGGCCAACGCTTGCAAGGGCTCGGGCCGGCGTCCGGCGAGCACGAGGGTGAAGCCGTCGGCCATCAGGCCCAGCGCCACGGCGCGGCCGATGCCACTGCCGGCGCCGGTCACCAGCGCGACTTTCAAAGGGGTCGTCATAGTGTTGTTCTCCTTTTTTCTCAATCCGCTGGAATCAGGGCCGTGGGCCGACGCGCATTTCCAGGTGGCCGATGCCGTCGATGCCGGCGTTGATCACATCGCCCGGTTGCAGGCTGTCAACGCCGGCGGGGCTGCCGGTCATGATCAGGTCGCCAGCGCGCAGGGCCACGGATTGCGAGATGCGGGCGATGACTTCACTGACCGACCAGATCTGGCTGTCGAGATTGTCGCGCTGGCGTTCTTCGCCGTTGACGTTCAGCCACAATTCGCCCTCGGGATGGCCGCTGCGGCTCACCGGGACGACGGCAGTCATCGGCGCGGCACCGTCGAACACCTTGGCGCCTTCCCACGGCAAGCCGTTGCTCTTGGCTGCGCGTTGCACATCGCGGCGGGTCAGGTCGAGGCCGGCGGCGTAGCCCCACACGTAGGCCAGAGCCTGATCTTCAGGGATATTCGCGCCGCCTTCACCGATGGCGACGACCAGTTCGATTTCGTGAACGAAGTCCTCGCACACTGAGGGGAAGGCGACGTCGCCGACGGCATCGACCACGCAGCTTGCCGGTTTCATGAAAAACACTGGCGGCTGGCGCGACTGGCCTTGAGAGTCCGGCCATGGGTAGTTGCGGCCGACACAGAACACCCGGCCGACGGGGAAGCGCTGCTCGGTGCCGAGCACCGGCAAGGTCACGGGCAGATCCGGGGTAAAGACGTATTCGGTCATGTTCATCCTGCGGGTCATCCTGTTTGAAAGGGCAGCGTACGGCGGCTGGCGTCGGCGAAGTTGGACGAAAGCCGCCTGCGTTTGGACAAATCCGGGTATTTCGCCTCAGCGCACCTTCAGCTCGATGCGATACAGGCGTCCGAGCAGTAACGAATAGGAGAGGGTGCCGATCAGCGCGACGCCGCCAATAAACCAGAAGGCATAGGCGAAGGTGCCGGTGGCGTGGACGATGGCGCCGATCACGATCGGCGTGACGATGCCGCCGATGTTCGCCGCCAGGCTGGTAATGCCGCCGGTGAGACCGATCAGCTCTTTCGGCGCCACTTCCGATACCGCCGCCCACGACGAGGACGCGATGCCTTGGGCGAAGAAGGCGATGGTCAACACGGCGATGCAGATCAGGTTGGAGTCAGTGAAATTCACCAGCACGATCGACATGCCCAGCATCGAACCGACCACCAGCGGCAACTTGCGCGCAAACGACATCGAGTAGCCGCGACGGATCAGCAGGTCGGAAACGATGCCGGCCAGCAGAATCCCCACCGTGGCACCGACGAAGGGCAGCACGGCGAAGATCCCGGCCTTGATCATGGTCAGTTTGCGTTCTTCGATCAGGTAGGTCGGGAACCAGGTGAGGAAGAAGTACAGCGCCGAGGTGCTGGCGAACTTGCCGATGCAGATCGCCCAGATCTGCCGATAGCTGAACAGCTCGGCAATCTGCCGCCAGTTGAAGCGGGTGCGCTCCTGGCTGCTCTTGACCAGACCGCCGCCGGTTTCGATGTACTTCAATTCTTCCTGGCTGACTTTCTTGCAGTTCAGCGGATCGCGATACAGGTACAGCCACAGCACACCGAAGACGATGCCGAGTGCGCCGGTGCTGTAAAACACGTGGCGCCAGTCAAAAGTGGTCGCCAGCCACAGCAGCGCGCCGGTGAACAGCGCCGTGCCGAGGTACTGACCGCACACGTAAATGCTGCTGGCCATCCCGCGTTCCCGCGCCGGGAACCACACCGTCACCGCGCGGCTGTTGGCCGGGAAAGCCGGGGCTTCCATGGCGCCGACCGCCAGGCGCAGGCCGAACAGCGAGGCAAATCCCGTGGCGAAACCTTGGCAAACGGTGACGGTCGACCAACTGATCAGCGATACGCCGTAGGTGAAGCGCGAGCCAAATCGATCAGCGATGAAGCCGGCCGGCACCAGCGCCAAGGCATAGGTCCAGGCGAACGCGGAAAAGATCAGGCCCATCTCGATCTTGTCCAGGCCCAGGTCCTTGGCCATGAACGGCGCGGCGATCGAGATGTTCACCCGGTCGATGTAATTGATGATCGTCGCGATCAGCAGCAGCGACAGCATGAACCAGCGCCGCCGCGTAGGCAGACGCTGCGCCGAAACGGCATCGCGTGCACCGGCGATCACCGGCGGCACCGTGGCACTGGAAGAATGGGAGTTGGACATGCGGAGACCTCGTTATTGTTAGAAGAGTCGAGATTTTTCGAGCAGCCGATGCCGTTGCCCGCAACGTGTGGGGCAAGGCAATCGAACGGGTTGCAGCGCGGTTTTCAGACGTTCAGGAACGTCTTTCTGCGACTGATTTCAAGGGGAGGTCGGGCGGGGCGGCGAGGGGAAATAGCAGGATCATGACGTGCGCACCTTTGATTGTTTTTGAAAGAGGTTGGGCTGCGTTGGTCATTACAGTGGTCGTACAACGGTTCTAAATCAACCGATGGGTTAGAACGTTTTTTCTTGAAAAAAGTGGATTTGGCGAACGTGTCCAAAAAGATAAATACGATTTGTCTTGAGAATAAAGATCAGATTTAAATCGCAACCAACTGAAAAATAACGACTATCACTGTTCTTAAGCTAATGCGCTTTTTGGACAGGCTCATCGCGAGGTTTCTTTCAAAAAAACCAATGTCATCGTATGACTCATTGCCGCCCACCGCCCAACCCTGCAAGATGACAGGCGCTACCTCACTGCCCGGAGGACCTTCTGCCCATGTCTTCACCCAGCCGTATCCCGACTTACGTCATGCAGCAACGCAGCGAATTGACCGATTTCTACATTCGCGACAAAAAGGGTCGGCGCGCCGAAACCGCGCCTCACCGGCATGAGTATTTTCAAATCCAGATCAACCTCGGTGGCGACACCGTGCAGCACATCGGCAGCGTGCAGCGGCCGTTCCCGCGCAACACTCTGGCGTTCATCCTGCCGCACCGCGTGCATGTGATTCCGCATCCCGCAGACAGCAATTTCATCGTCATCAATTTTTCCCAGACGTTTCTCTTGCCGCACCTGCAATGCGACCCGATGGATCTGGAAGAGGTGTCGATCCTGCTCGCGCCTGAACTGTCGCCGTTCCGCTTTCAGGAGCATCTGGATTTCATTTTGGGCGATGAGGATTTCGCTCAGGTCTGCGGCCTGATCGAGCAGATGCGCAGCCTTGATGAGAACCGTCAGTTCGGCACCCGGGAAATGCTCAAGGGCTTGTTGCTGCAGATGATTGGCAGCGTATGTTTTCTTTACGCCGAGCCGCTCAAGCGCTTGGCAGAAGAGAACGCCGCCGAAAACAGCCGTCGCGACGCTTTGAGCCGCATGTTCGAATATTTGCGGAAGAACATCGCCGATCCTGATCTCAACCTGATCAAAGTCGCTGCTGCGACCTATCTGTCACCGACCTACCTGACGCACTGGCTGCGCAAGGAGATCGGCAAGACCTTCACCGAGCTGGTGCTGGAGCGGCGCATGCACGCGGCGCGCAATTTCCTGCTCAACAGCACGCGCTCGGTGGGCGAGGTGGCGCGGTTGTGCGGGTTCGCCGATGAGGCCTATTTCTCCCGGCGGTTTCGCCAGATTCATGGCCAGCCACCGGGGCAGTTCCGCCGCCGCCAGCTCAACCCGGACACGCCGCAGACGCCACTGAATACTTAGAGCGGCGCTCAGACCCACTTGAAGCGGGCAGGGAAGCGCGCGACAAAACAGGTGCCCGTTTCACGGTCAGATGTCACGCTCAAGGTGCCGTTGTGCGCATTGGCAATCTGCCCGGCGATGTACAAGCCCAGTCCCAACCCTTCATGACGCTGGCCTGCTTCGGAACGGGAAAACGGTTCGAACAGCAGCGGCATCAGCGCAGGCGGGATTGGCGTGCCCTGATTGGTCAACGAAATAACGATTTCGTCGCCCTCGGCAAAGGCTTTGAGCACGATCGGTTCGGCCGTGGAACCGTGGGTCACCGCGTTGCCCAGCAGATTCGACAACAACTGGCTGATGCGCAGCGGGTCGCAATAGACCCCGGCCGGCACCTCCAGCGAATCAATAAACTTCGCCTGCGGGTACGCCACCTGGATTTCTTCAAGGGTCTGGCGCAGCGTTTGCTGCAAGTCATCGACCAGTTTGCGCTGCACCGGGATGCCACCGCCGAGCCGACCCCGGGCGAAGTCGAGGATGTTTTCGATCAGCACGCCCATGCGTACCGAGCTGGTGCGAATCGCCGACAGTAGCGTGCGCGAGCGCTTGTCCTCGACTTTGCTTTCCAGCAGATCTGCACTCATGCGGATGGCACTGAGTGGCGTGCGCAAGTCATGGCCCAGTACGGCGATGAACTGCTCGCGCAGACGGCCCATTTCGTTGGCATTGGCCAGCGCGGTTTTGGTCGCGTGCAAATGGCCTTGGGTATCCAGGCTCATCGCAATCAGTTGGGCGAAGAGGGTGAGGGTCTTTTCGATGGCCGGGTCGTCGAGGTTCGCCGGCACCGAATCAATGGCGCACAGCGTGCCGAAGAACTCGCCATCGGCCTTGATGATCGGAATGGAAATGTAGCTTTCCAGACCGTAGGTTTTCGGCGTGTGATGCGTGGAGAACAGCGGGTGCTGGCTGGCATGGCCGAAGATCACTGGCTGATGGTGCTGACGGATCTCATGACAAATCGTCGATTCCAGCACCAGTTCGCCGCCGGGCAACAGGCCGAAGTCAATCGAATCATCCACGGCGCAGGCGATCCACTTGCTCTCGGTGACCCGCGCTACGGCGGCGAAGCGCATACCGGTGATGTGCTTGACCATGCTCAGGATCACCGGCACAGCGTCAATGCTGCCGATGGCCTGGAGGTCGGAGGAGAAATCTGTCTGGGGCATGGCCGGTGCTTCGCGAAAGTGTCGCCAGAGACTATCGGTAATTGCCGGCCTTGCCTAATGAACCTGCAAAAAAGGGCGCCGGGAAAACTCTCGGCGCTCTGTGTGGTGCTTGCTGAGCGCTATCGCCTCAGAACTTGTACTTGGCCGTCATCATGTAGCTGCGCGGGGTGCCGTAGTTATCGGTCGAGCCCCAGGTCACGTCGGTGCCGATGGAGGAATAGTACTTGCGGTCGAAAATGTTGTTGGCGTTGACCTGCAGGTCGAGGTGCTTGTTAACCTCGTAACCGGCCATCAGGTCGGTGACCGCGTAGCCGCCCTGTTCGAGGCGATAGCTGCCGCCGTTGGCCAGAGCGATGTCGTTGTACATGCGGCTCTGCCAGTAGACGTTGCCGCCCACGCGCAGTTTTTCCAGCGGGCCTTTGAAACGATACACGGTGGAGACCTTGAACAGGTGCTCGGGCATGTCGGTGTCGAATTTCTGGTTATTGTTGGCCGGGTTTTCGTCCTTGATGTAGTGGGCGCGGGTGTAGGTGTAGCCGGCGCCGACTTGCCATTGCTCGGTCAGCGCACCTTGCAGTTCCATGTCCACGCCTTGGGCGCGAACCTTGCCAGAGGTTTCGTAGCAGGTCAGCTCCGGGCAGCCGAGCTGGGTCGCCGCTTGGGTGGCGCGGTTGGTCTGGTCCATCTGGAACACCGCCACGCTGCCGTTCAGCGCGCCGTCGAAATATTCGCCCTTGATACCGACTTCGTAGTTTTCACCGACGATCGGCTCAAGCACTTTGCCGCCGAGGTCCTTCTGGGTTTGCGGGGTGAAGATATCGGTGTAGCTGGCGTAGACCGAGTGATGGTCGTCGAGTTTGTAGATCAGGCCGGCGTAACGGGTCAGGTTGCGGGTGACTTTGAAGTCGCCGTCGGCGCTGCGATCGTCGTAGTCATACCAGTCCAGACGACTGCCGAGAATCAACGTCAGCGGGTCGGCCAGGCTCAAGCGCGTGGTCAGGTAAACCGCGTCCTGAGTGGTGACGTTGCGCGATTTGCCGCTACGCACGAAGTCAGGTTTTGGCGCGGCGATCGGCAGGCCGGTGTCGTAGGGCGAGTATTCCTTGGTGGTGGCGTCGTACACGCGGTTGCTGGCGCCGACTACCAACTCGTGGGTACGGCCGAACGCTTCGAACGGGCCGCTGGCGAAACCATCGAAGGCGCGTTGCTTGTCGGTGTGGTGCGATTGATAGGCGGTGGTTTCCAGCGGGCCGTCGTAGCGCGACAAATACGTGCCGGAGAATTCGCCCTCGGTTGTCGAAGTGGAACCGCCAACATGCAGTTTCCAGTCGTTGTCGAAACGGTGTTCGACTTCACCGAATACGGTGTCGACTTGCAGCTTGCGGTTCTCCCAATCGGTACCGGGATAGGTGGAGCGGGGCAGATCAAGGTGGTGGCCGTCTTCGCCGATCGGCAGGCCGCCCCAGAAATAGTTGGTCTGATCGTTCTGTCGGGAAAAACCGAGGGTCGCCGTGGTGCTGTCGCTCAGGTCGGCTTCACCGATGGCGTAGAACAGGCCGTGATCGTTTTCTTCCTTGTCGCGAAAACTGTCGGCGCCCTGATACGACGTCACCACCCGGCCACGCAGGGTGCCGCTGTCGTTCAGCGGGCTGGAGGCGTCGACTTCGCCACGGTAGTCATCCCAGCTGCCGGCGGCGCCGGTGAGGGTCACGCGCTGATCGGCGGTCGGACGCTTGCGCACCATGTTGATCGCCGCCGACGGGTTGCCGGCACCGGTGACCAGGCCGGTTGCGCCACGGACGATTTCCACCCGGTCGAACATCGCCAGGTTCGGTTGCACCGCCAGGGTGTACGGCGAATACGAGCTGGGCAGGCCGTCGTACATGATGTTGTCGATGTCGAAACCGCGCGCCTTGTAAGTCTGCCGCCCCGGGCCGCTGGCCTCGCTGAGAAACAGCCCCGGCGTGCCCCGCACCACGTCGTTGACGCTGGTCATGTTCTGGTCGTCCATGCGCTGACGAGTGATCACCGTCACCGCCTGCGGCGTTTCGCGCATGGTCAGCGACAGCTTGGTCGCGGTCTGCATCGGGCCGGTGGTGTAGGACTGCGTGTCTTCGGTGGTGCTGCTCATCTGCGTGGCGCCGATTTCGGTCGCTTGCAGTTCCAGCGGGCCATTGGTGGGCGCAGTGGCTGCGGTTTCTTCAGCCAACGCAGGAGCGATGCTGGCCATGCCGATGGCGATTGCGAGGAGGTTAGGTGAAAGGTTCGAGCGGCGGTGAATGGTGTGAAACGACATCTATCTGCTTCCCCAAGATTTACCCAAACGAAACGAATGCGAGTGCATGTAAGAATTATTCGCATTAGTATGTCGGAAGTTTCCGGGGGAATAAACCCGTACGAGTCAGTTAGTTAATGATTTTTTCACAATTGGATTCGATGGCCTTCTGACGCAAATGTGGGAGCGAGCCTGCTCGCGAAGGCGGTGTGTCATTCAACAGATGCGTTGTCTGATAATCCGCTTTCGCGAGCCGG
>NZ_JASCPT010000079.1:0-25450 GCF_029959775.1 Pseudomonas sp. PS01270
CTGACACACCGAGTGAGCTTCATTCGCGAGCAGGCTCGCTCCCACAGTTAATCGCATTCTTACTGAGGGAATGCAGTCAACTGTGGGAGCGAGCCTGCTCGCGAAAGGGCCGGTCCAAGCAATGAAAAACTACTTAGGCCCGAGAATCTTTACCAACTTGTCCGGCGAAGGCGCGCCTTGCTGTTGTTGCAGTTCGCCTTTGTCATCCATGTAGAAAATCGCCGGGGTGGCCTGCAGTTCGAGGTCTTCCATCAACTGCATGTTGGCCGCGAGTTTGGTTTGCACGGCGACCGGGATGTCTTTCATGGCCTTTAGCGCGCTGCCCTTGCCGGCCTTTTCGTGATCTTCCAGGGCCTTGGCCGGGTCTTTCGCCGCCAGCAGCGCGGCTGATTTGCCCGGGCTGTCTTCGCGGATGATGCCGACCATGATGTGGCGCAACTGCACCTTGCCGGCCTTGACCCATGGCCGCGCCTGTTCCCAGAACATGTTGCAGTACGGGCAGTTCGGATCGCTGAACAGGTACACCGTGCGCGGTGCGTCCTTATTGCCGTCCTGAATCCAGTTGCTCGCCTCGAACTTGGCCCAGACTTCCTTGGACATCGGCGCGTAGACCAGTTTCTGCAACGGCTCGCTGCTCAGATCCTTGCCGTCGGCGTCGTACAGATTACCCACCACGACGTGTTTGCCGTCCGGGGTCAGGTACAGCGCCATGCCGCGATTCTGGTATTGCGCGGCGTACCCGCGCAGGCCATCGGGGGCGTCGAACTGGCCGACGATTTTCGCGCCCTTGGCTTCGATCTTTTTGATTGCGGCGGGCAGTTCTTCAGCAGCCTGTACCGACGGCAAGTGCAGCAGGGCAGTGCCCAGGGTCAGCGTCAGCAGGTGGCGGAGGCGGGGCATGGCAGTTTCCTTGCAGAGTTGGCCGGGGCAACGGCCTGATTCGGGCTTGAAGGCGAAGTGTCGAAGGTTTCCAGGGCGCGGGCGAGGCTGGCGTTCGACAGTTCGCCGAGGTGACTGGTCAGCAAGCGACCGTCCGGGCTATAGAACAGCGTAGTCGGTAACGCCATGGAACCCACGGCCTGACCGAGACGGCCGCCGCGGTCGAACAGCACGTTGTTCAGGCTCAGGCCCTGGGTTTCCAGGAACGTGGCCACGCTTTGCATGCTCTCGGCCTGATTGACGAACAGAAACGTCAGATCAGGGCGCTGTTGCTGGGCGTTTTCCAGCACCGGCATTTCTCGCCGGCACGGCGGGCACCAGGTCGCCCAGAGGTTGATCACCAGCGGCCCGCCCTGATACTCACTGAGCTTGATGGTTTCGCCAGCGGCGTTGCGCAGGGATATATCCGGCAGGCGCGTACCCTGTTCGTAGATATTCAGCGACAGGGTGGCAAGCAGCCAGAACGCCACGCCACTGACCACGCCGAAGCCCAGCGGACGGCGCAAAGCGGGCCGGCGCCAGCCGCGATACAACGCCGCCAGCAGCAGCACGATCACTCCGGGCCAAGCGAGGAAACCGCCGTCGCGCAGATCGATGATCTGCCACGGGTCATTGCGATAGTGCGACCAGTACAGCGCGACAAACGCAATGCGCGCCGCGAGCATGCCCAGCAAGAACAGGCTGAACAGCGCTGACTCGGGGTTATCGCCGCCGCGCTTTGCCACTCGCCAGCCGACAAATGTCGCCAGCGCCAGAGCACTGATCAGCAGCAGGTGGTTGAGCGCGATGGCGAAGGTGCCGAGGGTGAACGTCAGCATCAGTTGGCATCTCGGGTGGCGGACCAGCGTTGCAGGAAGGTATCGGCATCGACCTCGCCGGTGATGCGCTGGCTGCGGCGTTCTTCGCCGTCAGCGCCGATCCAGATGAACGTCGGCGGCCCCGGCACTTTATAGCGACTGAGCAGCTCGCGGCTGGCAGCGTTGTCGGCGGTCACATCCAGACGCAGCAGGCGCACATCGCTCAGGGCCTGCATGACCTTGGCTTCACCGAACACCTTCTTCTCCATGACCTTGCACGACACGCACCAGTCGGCGTAGTAATCGAGCAGTACCCACTGGCCTTGAGCCTTGGCTGCATCGAGTTCGCGTTGCAGGGCGGCAGGTTCCTTGATCGTGGTGAAGGAATCGTGACCCGTCGGCGCCGCGCTGGCGACAGGGCCGGCGCTGTAGACCTGCAATGGCTGATACGGATCATCACTGCCGCCCGCTGCACCGATCACCAACAAGCTGCCCCACAAACCGAGCAACAAGGACAGGGCGCCAAACATCTGCGCGACGCGGCCAAACCCTGCGGATTGTTTCCAGGCGCTGTAAGCGGCGATCAACAACAGGGCGCCACACAGCCCCAGCCACAAAGACGGATCCAGTACCGGGCGCAGCATCAACAATGCAGTGGCAAGAAAGAGGAAGCCGAATATGCCCTTGAGCAGATTCATCCACGCCCCGGGTTTTGGCAGGAAGCGGTTGCCCACGGTGACCAGCAGCAACAGCGGCACACCGATGCCGATGCCCAGTGCAAACAGAATCAGACCGCCGTGCAACGCGTTACCGCTCTGTGCGATGTACAGCAGCGCGCCGGCCAGTGGCGCGGTCATGCACGGCCCGACCAACAGACCGGACAATGCGCCCAGCACACCGGCGCCGATCAGGCTGCCGCCGCTGCGGCTGCGCGACGCATGTTCAAGACGATCACGCAGGGCCACCGGCAGTTGCAGCTCGAAGAAGCCGAACATCGGCAATGCCAGCACCACGAAAATGGCGGCAAACGCACCGAGCAACCACGGATTCTGCAACCACGCCTGCAGGTTCGCACCGAGCAGCGCAGCAATCACGCCCATCGCCGCATAAACCAGCGCCATGCAGATCACGTAGCTGCTGGCCAAGGCAAACCCGCGCCGTGGTGTGGCGCCACTGCCGACAATCATCCCGGCGAGAATCGGCAGCATCGGCAGCGAACACGGAGTAAACGCCAACAGCAGGCCGAGTCCGAAGAACACCAGCAGACTCCAGCCCAGCGCCCGTTGTTGCAGACTGCTGGCCAAAGCCTGATCCGGGGCTTCAGCGCCCGTTGTTGCTGCGGCTTTGCCGCCCAGGTCAATCACCCGGGTTTGCGGTGGATAGCACAGACCGGCATCGGCGCAGCCCTGATAACTGACCTTGATCTGACCGCTGGCCGCTGCCGGGATTTTCACTTCCAGGCCTTGGCGGTACACCGGCTGCTCGCCGAAAAACTCATCGCTGTGGGATTCGCCTTCAGGCAACACTGGCTGCTGGTCGGCGGCCAGTCCGTCGAATTTCACGCGTTTCTGATACAGGTAGTAGCCGTCAGTGATCTGCCAGAACAGCTGGGTTTCGCCCGACTCCAGACGCTCGGAGGCGAGTACGAATGCCTTGTCGACGGGTAAAAAATCCGGCTTGGACTCGAACGGATTGTTTCCGGCCTGAGCCAGACCGGAAACCAGTAGAGCAAACAGAAGAAAAAAATGACGCATGGAGGAGCCTTGTCCCTGTGCAAGTGGGGTGCAGGATGGGCGGCGGCGATTAACCGATAATTAACCCTATCCTACTAGGCTCTCCGGGATTGACCAATCAACCACGCAGCAGGCCGGGCCAATTGCCGTCATCAATGGTTCTGGGGCCGGCAACGAGTCGATCGGACTGAATGTTGTAAGTGAGGTACTGATTATTGGTCAGGAAGATATACCAGTAACTGTCTGCAAATGTCCGGTCATTCTGCGCCGCTGTGATTATCCGGTCCTTGTAAGGTTTCAGCGCGCCCAGCTGATATTCGCCGAAACGGTTGTACTTGACGGTCTTGGCCTTGTAGTCGAAAGACAGGTAGTGGCCGTCATCGAGGATGAATCGAAACAGGAAAGGGTAGCCGGTCAGTTGAAACCAGGTGCCGGCGATGATCTTGTGAAAATATGGAAGAATCGGCTTCCATACCGAGTCGGCTACCTTGTAGAAGGCGGCAACTTTATCGCTGTCCTGATCGTATTTGCAGACCATCGGAGTTGTTCCGTCATAGAAGAAAAGCCAGGCAATATCCTCGTCACTTCCGGCGTTCCAGCCGAAGGAAGTGGTAGTCAAGCCAAAGCGCAGATCTTTGGTATACGGGGCAAAGTTGTCCCAGTTGCCTGCCGTGGCGGCTGGATAATTGGATGGGACACTATTGTCGCCAATATCAAAGCGCGAATAGGTATCGGTGTCCTTGAAGAAAAAATAAATTCGATCAGGGCCGGAGCGCCAGTCTATGGCAACAAAGTTATTCAAGTTGGTCATGTTTAAAAGTCCATTTAAGTTTGGAGTTGAAGTTGCCGGTTGAAACTAGATGAAGTTGCATTGGCGATAAAGGCTGGAATTGTTTCCGGATGGGTAACGGGGTAATAAAGTTTGCATGGCATGCTCGCGTCGGTTGCTGGGCTGCGACAACCTGACTGCATTCTCGTGCAGCTTTGCGAAGTCGACGTGTGCCGCCATAATTGCCCCTTAATCCTTGCCTGCTTCACTCGCCTTTTTTATTTCCGGAGCCCCTATGCACGTACTGGTTTGCGAAGACGATGAGCTGATCGCCAGCGGCATCGTCGCCGGGCTCAAGGCACAGGGCCTGACCGTCGAGCATGTCAACACCGCGTCCAAGGCGCGGGCGATGCTCAAGGTCGCCGAATTCGACGTGATGGTTCTCGATCTCGGGTTGCCCGACGAAGATGGCCTAAAGTTGCTCCAGCAATTGCGGCAGAGCGGCCTGGAAATCCCGGTTCTCATCCTCACTGCCCGTGACTCGGTGACCGATCGTGTCGACGGTCTGCAGGCCGGCGCCGACGACTACCTGCTCAAGCCTTTCGACCTGCGCGAACTGTTCGCTCGCTTGCAGACGCTGTTGCGCCGCGTGGCCGGGCGCAGCGTGAATCTGATCGAGCATGGCGCGCTTACTTACGACCCGAGCAGCCGCGAAACCCGCCTCGCCGGGCAACCGGTGGACCTGTCGCGCCGCGAGCAGTCGCTGTTGCAGGCATTGCTGCACAATCGCGGCCGGGTGCTGTCCACCGAACAGTTGAAGGACAGCGTCTACGGCTTCAACGATGAACTGGAAAGCAACGCACTGAACGTGCACATCCATCACCTACGCAGCAAGCTTGGCAAAGGCATCGTCGAAACCGTGCGTGGTCTGGGCTATCGCCTCGGGCCTGCCGATGGCGGAGAGCAAGGCAAGTGATGAGTCTGCGCCTGCGCCTGAGCCTGACGCTCGGCGCTGCCTTCGCGCTGATCTGGGCGCTGGCGGCGGCGTGGATGCTCAGCGATCTGCGCAATCAGATGATGTTCTCCCTCGACCAGCGTCTGGTCGCTTCGGCGCGCATGGTCGCCGGTTTGCTTGAGCAATTGCCGACGCTGCCGAGCAAAGGCGAGGGCACCCACTTCAGTGCTGAACAGCTGAACATTCCCGGCGGCATGGCCTGTCAGGTCAGCTCATTGCGCGGCGAGATTCTCGCGCGCAGCCACAACAACCCCGAGCAAGCGCTGGAAGCCGAGAAAATGGGCTTCCACGATCAAATGATCGACGGCGCCCCGTGGCGCAGTTTCACCCTGGCCCGGGGCGATGTGCGCATCACTACGGCGGATCGGCAGATCGAGCGCGAAGCCTTGAACATGTCGATTCTGCTCGCTGCTTCGGTGCCGGTCGGTGTGGCCTTGCTGGGCTGCCTGTGCCTGCTGTGGCTGGGCATCGGTCAGGGTCTTGCACCACTCAATCGTCTGCGCGAGGCGCTGATGCGGCGCAATGCCGATTCCCTTGAGCCATTGCAGCTGCAGGCGTTTCCCAGCGAATTGAAGCCGTTGCTGGAAACCCAGAATCAGTTGTTCCAGCGCATCGGCAAGACCATCGAGCGTGAGCGTCGCCTCACTGGTGACGCCGCGCATGAACTGCGCAGTCCGCTGACGGCGATCAAGACTCACCTGCAAGTCGCGCGCATGACCGACGGCAGCGCCCGCGATCAATCGCTGGCCCGCGCCGAGGAGGGCGCCGATCGCCTCCACCGCACCCTTGAACAGTTGCTGCTGCTGGCGCGGGTCGAAGGCAGCCTGTCGTTCGATGACGGCTCGCAATGCAGCGCCGAGCAAGTGGCCAGACTGGCGATCCAGGACGCCACCGGCGGCGAGCGGCTGCGGATCAAACTGCACGTGCCGGACGACTTGTCCGCCGCGCCGCTGCAAATGCCTGCCGTGCTGGCGATTGCTGCACTGCGCAACCTGCTCGACAACGCCCTGCGCCATACGCCTGAAGATTGCGCGGTCGAGGTCCATCTGGAAAACATCGGCAATCGCGTGCGTTTTGTCGTGCGTGACCATGGCCCCGGCATTGCGCCAGATGATTTGCAGCATCTGACCCAGCGCTTCTGGCGCAACGGCCAGAGCACCGGCTGCGGCTTGGGGCTGGCGATTGTCCAGGCGATTGTTCAGCGCTGTGACTGCGCCCTGCATTTCGACAGCCGCCCGGATGGCTTGCGGGTCGAACTGACCATGCCGTTGCAAACCCTCTGATCTCACCTCAGATCCCCTGTGGGAGCGAGCCTGCTCGCGAATGCGGAAGTCATTCAACATCGACGTTGACTGGCCTGACGCTTTCGCGAGCAGGCTCGCTCTCACAAAAGAACATGTTCTGCCACATCAAATGTAACTTCTCGGCGTTCGCTATCCGCCAGGGTTGGGGCTAAGGTCAACCCAGCTTTGACTCAATGGATTGAGGGAACTGCGCCATGGAAGCACCCGTCTGCATACGTCCGGCCACCCTGGCCGACACCGGCATCATCAACCGTATTGTCGAGCGTTCGATCCGTATCGGATGTGCACTCGATCACCGCAACCATCCACTTCTCGTCAGCGACTGGCTCAACCGTTCTCCCGCCGATTTCATCAGTAGCCGGCTCGCCGACCCACATTTCTATCTCTGCGTCGCTTTGATTGATGACAAACCGGTTGGTGTCGGCATGGCCCGGGGCAGTGGCGAAATCCTGCTGTGTTACGTCCAGCCTGAATCCTTCCGCCGAGGCGTCGGCCGGGCGCTGATGCAGAATGTCGAAGGCTGGTTGCGGGTTCGCGGTGTGCGCAATGCTCACCTCAACAGCACGCGCACCGCCGAGGGGTTCTATCGGCACCTGGGTTACCAACAGGCAGCGCTACCCGGTCTCTGCAACGGCTTGCAAACCGTGCCGCTGCGCAAACCTTTGTCCTCACCGGCCGGACAACTCGATCACGGGTGTAAATCCGCACCGCGCTGAAGCGTTTCCAGAACAGGAAAACCTGCAAGTGCGCCCCGCGACCGGAACGCGCACCTGTCGGTGTGCTGTTCTGGTCACTATCCATAGCGAATTGAGGGGTCGAGAGATGTCAGTCGCCACCAGTCTTATCGAAGCGTCGTCGGCCCGGGTCGCCTCGGCGCCGGCGGAAACGTTATTCGAATTCAACGAATCACCGTTGTTGGCGCGGCAGAGCCGGCAGGAGTCCAACGCGCGCAGTTATCCTCGGCGTATTCCCTTGGCGCTCAAGCGTGCCAAGGGCTTGTATGTCGAGGATGTTGAAGGACGTACATTCATCGACTGCCTGGCTGGAGCCGGCACGCTGGCGCTGGGGCATAACCACCCGGTGGTGATCGAGGCGATCCAGCAAGTGCTGGCCGATGAGTTGCCGCTGCACACCCTCGACCTGACTACGCCAGTCAAGGATCAATTCGTCCAGGACCTGTTCGGGCTGCTACCGACGGAGTTGGCGGCGCAAGCGAAGATCCAGTTTTGTGGCCCGACCGGCACCGACGCCGTGGAAGCAGCGCTGAAACTGGTGCGCACCGCAACCGGGCGCAGCACCGTGCTGTCATTTTCCGGCGGTTATCACGGCATGAGTCAGGGGGCGTTGAGCCTGATGGGCAGCCTGGGGCCGAAAAAACCACTGGGTGCGTTGCTCAGCAACGGCGTGCAATTCATGCCCTTTCCCTACGACTACCGCTGCCCATTTGGACTCGGCGGCGCGGCGGGCGTCAACGCCAATCTGAGTTATCTGGAAAACCTGCTCAACGATCCTGAGGCCGGCGTGCAATTGCCGGCGGCGGTGATTGTCGAGGCGGTGCAGGGTGAGGGCGGGGTGATACCGGCGGACATCGAGTGGTTGCGCGGCTTGCGCCGGATTACCGAGAAGGCCGGTGTGGCGTTGATCGTTGATGAGATCCAGAGCGGTTTCGCCCGTACCGGCAAGATGTTTGCCTTTGAACACGCGGGTATCGTTCCGGATGTGGTTGTACTGTCCAAAGCCATCGGTGGCAGCCTGCCGTTGGCGGTGGTGGTTTACCGCGACTGGCTCGACACCTGGCAACCCGGCGCCCATGCCGGCACGTTCCGCGGCAATCAGATGGCCATGGCCGCCGGTTCAGCGGTGATGCGCTATCTGGTGGAGCACAAGGTTTGCGAGCACGCCGCCGCCATGGGTGATCGACTCAGCGAGCATCTGCACATTCTGCAGCGCGACTTCCCGCAACTGGGCGATATCCGTGGGCGTGGCCTGATGCTCGGCGTTGAACTGGTCGACCCGAACGGCGCGCCCGATGCGCTCGGTCACCCACCGGCATTTGCACGTCTGGCGCCGCTGGTCCAGCGTGAATGCCTTAAGCGTGGGCTGATTCTGGAACTGGGCGGCCGCCATGGCGCGGTGGTGCGCTTCCTGCCGCCGCTGGTGATCACTGCCGCGGAAATCGACCGGGTGGCCGAGATCTTCGGTCGCGCATTGGCCGCTGCCACCACCGCGCTGTAAATTTTTCCGCGCGGCGAACGTTCTTTCTACATACCCGGCTGCATTCTTTGTGCAGCCGACCTTACAACGATGGAGAACCAGCATGACGTCAGTATTCGACCGCGAGGACATCCTCTTTCAGGTCGTGGTCAACCACGAAGAGCAATACTCGATCTGGCCCGATTACAAAGCTGTGCCGCAAGGCTGGCGTACCGTGGGCAAGAGCGGCCTGAAAAAGGAATGCCTGGCCTATATCGAAGAAGTCTGGACCGACATGCGCCCATTGAGCCTGCGCCAGAAGATGGATGCACAAGTCGCGGCGCAATAAGCGACCGGGCATAAAAAACCCGCTGGACCAGTGATGGTCAGCGGGTTTTTTCATGTCTTGAATTTGTATTGCTTGCACTGTCTCATCGCTGGCAAGCCAGCTCCCACAGGTATTGTGGTTGATCACAAATGTGTGTTCGCCAAAAACTCTGTGGGAGCTGGCTTGCCAGCGATGAACGATGACTCGGTATCAGCCTGACTACGCTCCGCTCAACCCCTTGAGCAACAAATCCACATTCCCCTCCAGCTCCGCCAGCGGATCTGCCGCATCGGTACTCAACACCACCAGACTGCTGCCGGATTCGGCAATCGCTGCTTTCACCGGCTCCGCGGGCTGGCGATGGTGCAGCACCACCGCCACGTCATTGTCCTTGAGCGTCGCTGTCAGCTTCTTCAACTCCTCTGGGGTCCAATCGGCATCGGGACGCGCATCCTGTCCGGCCAGTTCAAGGTTGAGGCTGCCAATCAGATAGCCGAAGTGATCGCTCAGGCTCATCACGCTCAGGTTGTCCGCTTCGGCCAGACGCGCCTCGGTGTCCGCGCTGAGT
Source organism: Pseudomonas sp. PS01270 (assembly GCF_029959775.1). NCBI lineage: Bacteria > Pseudomonadati > Pseudomonadota > Gammaproteobacteria > Pseudomonadales > Pseudomonadaceae > Pseudomonas > Pseudomonas sp. PS01270. The sequence continues at coordinate 9,647 of NZ_JASCPT010000079.1, forward strand.
TTCAGCAAACGCTGTTTCAACGCCGCCAGGTTGGCTTCGATTGCAGGCTTGGCGCTTGGTGCCAGGCGCACCAGGTCTGCGGCCATCACATCGGCCATGCGCCCCATGTTGTTGCTCGCCAGCCATGGCTGACTGTTCAGGCCATCAACCTGCAGGCCCGGCTGCACGGCGATGCCGGGCAGGGCGCCGTCGACCGGGCGCGCAGCGTCGACTTCGACGATACGGATATTGCTGCGCCGCGCGATCGGGTACAGCGGATCATCGGCCCACAGCGAACGCAGACCGATTACCGCGTCCGCGTCGGTGGCCAGTTTGCTCAGCGCCGGAGCGCCACGGCCGGTGAAATACGCGGTCTGGCGGCTGCCGGGCAGGTTGGCCGGCGCCGCGCGTTCGAGGTTGACGTTCGTGCCCTTGAGCAATGCCTCGCCCAATCCATAGGTGATCGGTAACGAGGCCAGAACGCGCAACGGTTTCGCAGTTTCAGCCGCCATCAATGGAGTGCAGACCACGCCACACAGGGCCATGGCCAGAGTCAGGTTACGCAATGAAAAAGCCATTTATCCAAGGTTCCCTTTCAGGCTGGGGACGACGCCGCGCGCAATGGCGGCGAGGGCGAAAGCGATGCCGGCGACCAGAATGATCGCAGCGCCGGACGGGATCGGCAGGTCGAACACGATTGGCGCAAGAATCCCGCACAGGGTGCTGACGGTAGCGATCAGCACCGAGCACCAGAAAAACCCTTTCAGCGACTGACTGAGCAAGCGCGCCGCTGCCGCAGGAATCACCAGCAAGGCACCGACCAGAATCGCGCCAATCACCTTCACTGCCGCGACGGTGATCAAGGTCACCAGGATCACGAACAGATAATCCAGGGTCTTCACCGCTACGCCACGCACCGCCGCCAGTTGCGGATTGAAACTGGCGAGCATGATGCGGTTGTACAGCGGCAGGGCGAGGGCCATGACCAGCGAACCGACGATGGCCAGCACCGCCAGATCATTGCCGTTGACGGTCAATACCGAACCGAACAGCACGTTTTCCAGAATGTGCACGTTGATCTTGCCGGCGAGAATCAGCAGCAGGCTCGCGCCCAGTGCCAGTGACACCGAGAGAAACACGCCGATCAGCGTATCCGGTGCCAGTCCGGTGCGGTTGCGCAGGTAATTGAGCAGGATGCCGAACAGCAGGCAGTAGCCGAACAGACTGCCGTACGGGCCGGTGTAGGGTTCGCCGAGCAGGATGCCGATGGCGACACCGGTCAACGCGGCATGGCCGACTGCTTCGGAAAAGAACGCGAAGCGCTTGACCACCACCAGCGTGCCGAGCCCGCCCAGCACCGGGCCGATCAGCAGGCCGGCGAGCAGCGCATTGACCACAAAACCGTAGGCCAGCGCCTCGGGCAGATAACCTGACGATGCCCAACCCTGGACCATCAAACGAAAGGCTTCGTAGCTCATCAGACCGCGCTCCGTGGATGGGTGGAAAACAGCGTCAGCAGACGTTCCGGAGTCAGCGCCTGTTGCGGTGTGGCATCGAACAGCACGCGGCGGTTGAGACCGGTAACCCGATCGGCCAGCCGACCTACCGCTTCCAGGTCATGTTCGATCCACAACACCGTGATGCCCGCCGCGCGCCAGTCAGTCAGCAGGCGTTCGAACACCTGGATCCCGGCCTCATCGAGGGCCGACATCGGCTCGTCGAGCACCAGCAGTTGCGGCGCCGGAATCAAACCCTGCGCGAGCAGCACCCGCTGCCGCTCGCCGCCGGACAGCGCGCCCATGCGCCGCTTGCGCTTGTCCTGCATGCCGACGCGCTCCAGTGCTTCGCCGATGGCGCCGGCGTAGTGTTTGCTCAAACCGAGAAAGGCCGGACGGCGTTGACACATGGCGGCCATGAAATCGTCGACGGTCATCGGCAGGCCACGATCGAACTCCAGCGCCTGCGGAACGTAACCAATGGTGCCGGGCTCGCCGGGCCAGTGCAGGCTGAGTTGGCCCTGATGCGGCATCTGCCCGAGCAGGGTCTTGATCAGCGAACTCTTGCCACCGCCGTTGGGGCCGACCAGCGCATGCACGCTGCCGGGCTGCACCTGAAAGCTGACCTTGTCGAGAATCGTCGTGCGCCCCAAGGTCAGGCTGATATCCGCAAACTCCAGCGCCGGCCCGGTTTTCCCCTGTGGGAGCGAGCCTGCTCGCGAATGCGGTGCGTCATTCAACGAAGATGTTGCCTGATCCGGCGACTTCGCGAGCAGGCTCGCTCCCACCGGGTTATTGGTGTTGTCAGGGATCAGGGTTTCTTTCGACGTCATGCCCCCGACTCCTGAATCGCACGAACCACGGTGTTGAGGTTGCCGGTCATTTCCTTTTCGTACTTGTCGGCGGTGTATTCGCCGTAGGAAATGTGCGACAGCGGGTACAGCTTCACCCCGGATTCGCGCTGGATGGTGTCGACGTAGCTGGACGGGAAATCCATTTCCGAGAAAATCACTTTCACGTCAAGCTCGCGTAATTGATCGATGGTCTTTTTCAGCTGGCTCGGGCTTGGCTCGATGCCGTGGGCCGGCTCGACCACGGCCGTCACTTCCAGACCGAATTCACGCAAAAGATAGTCGTAAGCCGCGTGCACCGTGGCCACGCGCAGTTCGGCGTTGGGTGCCTGGGTCAGTTTGGCCAAAGCGTCGGCGCGCATCTGCCGCAGGCGTTTGCCATAGGCGCGCGCGTTTTGCGTGTAGATCTTGGCGTTGTCCGGATCGATCTTGCCCAGCTCGCGGGCGATGTTGTTGACTTGGGCGATGGAGGCGCTGATCGACAGGAACGTGTGCGGATTGACCACTTTGCCAGCGCCGCGCGCAGCGACACCGGTGGCCGCCAGCAATGGCACGTTCTCGTTGGCTTCGATGGTTTTGACGTTGGGTGTTTCGCTGGCGGCGATCATCCGGTCGGCGAAGTCGTCATGACCGACGCCGTTGAGCACGATCACGTCCAGTCCGCTGATGCGCTTGATGTCTTCGGCGCGCGGTTCGTAGGCGTGCGGATTGAAGCCCGCAGGAATCAGCGGCACCACCTCGGCCTTGTCGCCGACGATGTTGGCGACGTAGCTGTAATACGGATGCAGAGTGATGCCGATACGCAGGCGTTTGCCTTGCTCGGCGCTGGCCAACGGGCTCAGCAGGCAGGCGCACAGACCAAGCAGAAACAGGCGTAACAAGGGACGGCGAGGAGATGAAATGGACATGGGCAAGCAGTCTTCTCTCGGATAAAGGCGAGGAATCAATGGCGATGTTCGCGGGTAACCCCGGCATCGAATTGCGCGACGATCTGTTTCCAGCCAGCGGCAGACAGCGCGGCGTCAGACAGATCTTCAGCAGGCGCGGAATCGGCGCTGCGCTTGAGCCAGATGTCCGGCGCCGCGTTGGCGTCAGTGCCGACACGCATCAGAAACGAGCCGGCGACGTCAGGCGTCGCACTGCGTCCGAAATAGGCGCGTTCGGCGAGCATTTGCCATGCGTGACCGCCACGGCTGACCGAACTGGCGTCCTGCGCGAACGGCGCAAAGCCTTCGTCGGCGAGCATTTGTGGCGTCGGCAGGGCTTTTTGCTCTTCGCGCAACAAGCGGATTTCGTCGAGGGTCACGCGCAGGTCGGCATAAATGCCTTGCTCGGCGGCGCTGAGATCGCGGCGGGCGTCGTACTGGTTGCTCGCGACCGGCTCCGGTTCATGGGAAACCCCGCGCCACGCCACCACCGAGCCGGCGACCGCGAGGATCAGCAGGCACAACAGCAGCACATTGAGGGTTTCATGACCGGCGCCGGCCGGGCGTACCACTTGCGTCGTCGGGCTACTCATGGGGCTTCGATATCCGCCTGGTCGATTTCCACAACGTGGCCTGGGCCGGCATCGAACAGCACATAGAACTCGCTGCCGGGTTTCTTGAACGTCAGCGTCGAGTCATCACCCAATTTGCCCGGCACCAGAATGGTTTCGTCGTAGCCGATCACGTCGAGGGTCACCCCCGGCGCGCCGCTGCCGTCGGAGAAACCGCCGGTGCATTTGATCTGTTCGGCATCGATGGCTTTGCATTCGCACATCGGGTTGTGCGCCAGGGCGCTGGCACTGAAACCGGCGCTCAGCAGCAGCGCGGCGCTGGCGAGCAAACGGATATGAAGAGGTGAGCGAGTCATGGTTTGGCTCCTTGTTTGTTCAGCCACGCAACCGTGGCGGGGGAGGCTTGGCTCAGGGGAATCGCGGCCTGGTGCATGCTGCCGTCCCAGCCTTCCATGGTGATCCACAGCTCGGCGTCAGGTTTGGTCTTTGCCGGGATCGGCATTTGCGTGCCCATGCGATAAGGCGTACCGAAGAAGATCGTGCCGGCGGCGCGCAGACTGCGCGGTTTGCCGATGCGCAGGTAAGTTGCCTTTACCTGTTCAACACAGGTATCGCAGACGGCGGCAGTGAAATCCTTCATATAGCCGGCCGGACCGCTCAGGTGCGGCGCCTCGTCACGCAGTTCGGCCAGGCGCAGGCTCCACGGGCCGACCTGGACGGTGCCTATTTCACGCTGGCCCAGGCCGCTGTCGCCGCGAAACAGCGAGGCATCGGCAAAGTATTTCGGCATGAAGCCCAGCGGGATCAGCAACAGCAGGACATTGATGTGGAAACGCCACTTGTGCCAGAAACGCGACAGGCGCGAGGGCGGTGTGACCGAGATGGCTTTGTTCACAGGCTCGCCTCCGAAGTTTCATGGCGCAGCGCCGGTTGGGCGGTGACGCGGTTTTTCTTGTCCTCGCGTTTCAGCGCATTGGCGGTGGCCAGCGCGGTGCGCTTGGTCCAGATCAGCAGGCCGCTGAGGATCATCATGCTCAGCAACAGACCGAAGAAGAACCAGATCAATTTGATCCAGATGCCGCCGAAGTCGCCGGTGTGCAGCGGGCGCATGGATTCGGTGACGAATTCCAGCGAGGACCGATCGGACAACAACCGTGAGGAGGCCATTTCGCCGTTGTACGGGTTGAGAGTCGCGGTCTGATACATCAGCGGATACCAGCCACGGCCGCTGACGCTCATGTGCGAGTAAGCATTGCCCGGCAGGTTGACGTAGCTGGCTTCCAGGCCCGGAATCTTCTGCTGGGCGATTTCGATGGCGCGGTCCAGGCTGATACGCGGCGGCGGGGTGCCGGCGGCCGAGATCGGCACACTTTCGCGGGACATCGCCGGAATAATCGGTTCGCTGGAAATGGAAATCTGGTTATCGAACAGGATCGCCTTGATCAGGAACCAGATGCCGGTGATGGAAATCACCGCGATGAACCAGATCGACCAGATGCCGCACAGGCGATGAAAGTCGCCCCAGAAAATCCGCGCGCCGTGGCGCACGCGCAGGGTCGGGCGCAGAAAACCTTTCCAGAAGCGCTTGTACACCACCAGCCCGGTAATCAGCGACACCAGCATCGGCACGCCGAGCAGCGACACCAGATACCAGCCCCAGCTGTAGCCATTGGTGAACGGCACCAGCCACCAGCCATGCAGGGCGCGGGTGAACGCTTTGAAATCAAAGGCCGGCGCGGTGCCCTGGATGACCCCGGTGTACGGATTGACATAGACCGTCGACGAGCGCCCGTCGGGGTAGCTGACTTCGACATCGAGGGCAAAGTGCGACTCGTCCGGACGATTGATGCTCTGCACCAGGGTTTGCGGCTCGGCCTGTTTGATCGCGGCGAGAATCTGGTCGTAGCTAAGTCGTGGCGCATCGTCCGACGGCTGACTGGCGCGCATTTGCGGGTTGGCCAGCCAGACAATCTCCTGGCTGACCACCGCCAGCGTGCCGGTGACACAGACGATCAGCACAAAGAACCAGATCGGCAACGCCAGCCAGCTATGCACCAGGAACCACAGTTTGGAACGGGATTTCTTCGACATGATTGCGCGTCTTGATTGCGGTGGAAGGGGCCGGGCTACGGGCTTCGCAGCACGGAACTCCCCGGGAGGCCGTTCGTGGCTTTTGCCTACGCGAACGGCCTGCATTCCTATAAGACGGATGAGCGAAGAAAATCCCGAAAGCGGATATGAAAGTAAATGTTTCGCAATTACATCGGCAGTGCATTTTTGCCGGTCGATCCGAGGCAAAAAGCCCTCAGCCTTGGCTGAACATCTCCATCGCACGCTGGCGAATCTGCTCTTCGCTCAGATCCTCTTTGTGCGTGGCGAGAAACCACAGATGGCCGAACGGATCTCTCAGCGTGCCGCTGCGATCACCGTAAAACTGGTCTTTGACTTCGGAGACGCTTTGCGCCCCTGCATCCAGCGCCTGTTGAAAGGCTTGGTCGACATCGGTGACATACAGGTGCAAGCCGATCGACACTGCCTGCTGCGGATTGCTCAGCGGCCCCTGATCGCAAGGCGTGCCAAGCATGATCGCGCTGTCGCCAATGCGCAGCTCGGCGTGGCCGATGGTGCCGTCGGGCATGGTCAGACGCATGACTTCGCTGGCATTGAAGGCTTTCTTGTAGAACTCGATGGCCTCGGCGGCCTGTTGGATGCCGAGATACGGGGTAATGCTGTGATACCCCTCGGGAATGGGTTTGACGCTCATGACGTTCTCCCTGTTTTTGTTTTCAACAGATGTGGTTAAACCGGATTTACCCGGAGCAATCACTATAGAACCGTCCTCGCTGCGCAAATTGTTCGCCGACGAGCAGCCTCATCACTCATCGCGAAAGTGCGGGCCTGGGCCTCGGTCACCGAGCATGTCGCCTTTATTGCGTAACGGACACGCTTCCATGGACAGACAGCCGCAGCCGATGCACCCGGTGAGCTGATCGCGCATCAGCGCCAATTGCCTGAACCGTTCGTCGAGCTCGCGCTGCCATTGTTCAGACAGCATTTTCCAGTCCGCCGCCGATGGCGCGCGATCCTGCGGGAGGATCTTCAGCGCTTCGCCGATTTCCGCCAGCGGTATCCCCAGCCGTTGTGCGACTTTGATCAACGCCACCCGGCGCAGTACGGCGCGCGGATAGCGGCGCTGATTGCCGGCATTGCGCTCACTCTTGATCAAACCTTTGGCTTCATAAAAATGCAGCGCGGTGACCGCGACGCCACTGCGCGCCGCAACCTCGCCCACGGTGAGAGGCTTGTGCACCCGCTCCTTGCTGATCATGCTGAAAATGCTCTTGACCTTGACTTAACTAGAGGTTTTACCCTGCAGCTCTTCGGGTCGCAAGGCTCGCTTCAACATGAGTGGGGGCTTTCCATGAGCAATCGCAGCTTTACCCAATTGATCGAATTCGAAATCGAACCCCGTCAGCAAGCAGCGCTGGTCTCGGCACTGGCCACGCAGACCGAGGGGCTGGCCCAGCGTTACGACGGGTTTCTCAGCGCCAGCGTGCAGGCCAGCGACGACGGCCGCCGCGTGCTGAGCTTTTTGCAGTGGCAAAGTCGCGAAGCGGGGGAGGCGGCCTTTCGCAGTTTCGAAAGCGGCGAGGAGGATTTCTGGCAATTGATCCGTACCCATCGGGCGAAAACCGTGACCTTCAACTCGTTCCAGGTGCACAGCAGTATCGCCCGCAGCCACGACGACGCGCTGCACTGCCGTTTGCCGGTCAGCCAGTATTAACGCAAAGCTGATAGCCACTATTGAGAGCGTTGATTTCTGCGCGAGCGTGCCCGGGCGTAGCCTTTCTCCATCGACCCCACATTGCTCGCCAGGACGCTCCCATGAACCGTTTACTGACTGTTTCGCTGATGCTCGCTGTTTCCGTACTTGCCGGTTGTGCCGGCCATGTTTCGCCCGAGCTGCGCCCTTACACCGCTGAAGAATCCCGCGAACTGGCGCTGGAAGCGCTGAACCGCAGCGGCTTGTCGTTCGACGAATACCACGCGAAAAAAGCCCAATTGCTCGGTCAGCCGCAGAAGACTTTTGGCTTCGACCAACAGGGTGAGATGAGCGCCGAGCGTGCCATACAGCTGCACGGTCGTCCAAGCTGAAAGCAAACTGTACTGCTTGAAGTTTTCCCTAACTGTCCGTGGGTTTGCCGGGCCGTGTGGGATAGGGTCAACAGCTGAATGACCCTGGATGGACTGCCTCGATGAACCTCTCGCTTGATCTGCTGTTGGCCTTTGCCCTGTTTGCCCTTGTCACCTCGATCACACCGGGGCCGAACAACACCATGTTGCTCGCGTCCGGAGTGAATTTCGGTTTCAACCGCACCATTCCACACATGCTCGGCATCAGCTGCGGCTTCTTTCTATTGGTGGTAGCGGTGGGCTTCGGCCTTGGCGCGGTGTTTCAGGCCTATCCGATTCTGTATACGGTGCTGCGTTATGTCGGCGCGGCGTATTTGTTGTATCTGGCGTGGAAAATCGCCCACTCCGGCCCGGTCGGCGACAGTGCCCACGGCGAGGCGAAACCGATCAGCTATCTGGGCGCTGCAGCGTTCCAGTGGGTCAATCCCAAAGCGTGGATCATGGCAATCGGTGCCATCAGCACGTACACGCCGATGCAGGGTTATTTCTATAACGTCGTGATCATCGCGGCGGTGTTCGCCATCATCAATCTGCCCAGTGTCGGCCTGTGGGCGGCGTGCGGCACGCTGTTGCGCAATGTGCTGAAAGATCCGCGCTGGTTGCGCGTGTTCAATTGGGGCATGGCGGCGCTGTTGGTGATCTCGCTGTATCCGTTACTTCTCGAAAGCGTTCACTGACGCATTGCTTCAATCGCCGGCCCGATGCCTGTTAAGCTCGGTTTCAGGAGCGTTCCTACGCACTTTTAAATGAAGCCCTACTTCTTTAACGGCATCCGATCAGGTATTGATGACGCTCTCGAACCCATGCACAGCTCACGAGGCTGTGCATCGTCGTTTGCAGACACGAGCCTCCTGATCCCGGAACACGCTCTGCGAGTCCTTTATGAACACACGTCCGTTGTATTTCGATTACGCCGCCACCACCCCGGTGGACGAGCGGGTCATCCAGGTGATGATCGAATGTCTGGGTTTTCACGGTAACTTCGGTAACCCGGCGTCCAGCTCCCACGCGTTTGGCCGGCAGGCCCGGCAGACGGTCGAGCAGGCACGTCGGCAAGTCGCCGATCTGGTCGGCGCGCAGCCTGAGCAGATTGTCTGGACCTCCGGGGCCACCGAATCCAACAACCTCGCTCTCAAAGGCGTCTCCCAGGCCCGTGGCGTTTGCGGCGGCCATATCATTACCAGTCAGATCGAACACAAGGCCATTCTCGACACCGCGCGGCAATTGCAGGACGCGGGCATTGCCGTGACCTATCTGGTACCGGACGCCCAAGGCTTGATCACGCCGCAAGCGGTCAGTGAAGCGATGCGTGACGACACCTTTCTGGTGTCGCTGATGCTGGTCAACAATGAGTTGGGCACGGTCAACGATGTCCAAGCGATTGGCGAAGTGGTGCGCAGTCGGCAGGCGTTGTTTCATGTGGATGCGGCGCAAGGCGCCGGCAAAGTCGCGATCGATCTGAGCCGCTGGCCGGTGGACCTGATGTCGTTTTCCGCACACAAACTCTACGGCCCCAAAGGCATTGGCGCCTTGTATGTCGGCCCGCAGGCGCAGCAACGCTTGCAGGCCCAGATCCACGGCGGCGGTCATGAAGGTGGCCTGCGCTCCGGAACCCTGGCGACTCATCAGATTGCCGGGATGGGCGCTGCTTTCGCTTTGGCCGCCGACGCATTTGATGAAGAGAAAAAGTCCATCATCGCTTTGCGCGAACGCTTGCTCGAACAGCTTTTGAAGTTGCCCGGCGTGCGCCTCAATGGCAGTGCCTCGCAACGCATTCCGCACACCCTGAGCCTGACCTTCAGCGAGGGCGAGTTCAACAGCGCCGCATTGAGCCATTCGATCGCGTTTTCCGCGACGTCGGCGTGTAATTCCGCAAGTAATGCGCCGTCCCACGTGCTGCTCGCGCTCGGACACGATGCGCGGCTGGCGGGGCGCACCATTCGCTTGAGCCTCGGGCGGTTTACCACCGTCGAGGATGTCGACAAGGCCGTTGACCTGATCACAACCGCCTGCGCCAGTGCCCCGGCATTCTGGGCGACAGGGCTCTAAACAGCAGACGCTTTCCATGGCCGCGAAGGCTACGAACAATAACGATGACGCGATTAGCAGGAGACATGATGAGTTCCCACACCTTGACCGAAGGATCGGTGCCTCAGCGCCTGGCGCATACCCGTGAACTGATGCGCCGCGAAGGCATCCATGCGCTGCTGGTGCCGTCCGCCGACCCGCATCTTTCGGAATACCTGCCGGGTTACTGGCAGGGCCGGCAATGGCTGTCGGGTTTCCACGGTTCGGTCGGTACGCTGATCGTCACTGCTGATTTCGCTGGCGTGTGGGCCGACAGTCGTTACTGGGAACAGGCGACCAAGGAGCTCAACGGCAGCGGCATCGAACTGGTCAAGCTGCAACCGGGGCAACCGAGCCCGCTGGACTGGCTGGCCGAGCAAACCCCCGAGGGCGGCGTGGTTGCGGTCGATGGTGCGGTAATGGCGGTGGCTTCGGCGCGCACACTGAGCAGCAGGCTCGAGGCACGCGGTGCTCGCCTGCGCACCGATATCGACCTGTTGCAGGAAGTCTGGCGTGATCGCCCGAGCCTGCCCAACGCGCCGATCTATCAGCATCTGCCGCCACAAGCGACTATCAGCCGTGGCGAGAAACTCGCGAAATTGCGCGAAACCTTGCAAGAGCGTGGCGCCGACTGGCACTTCATCGCCACCCTGGATGACATTGCCTGGCTGTTCAACCTGCGTGGCGGTGATGTTTCGTTCAATCCGGTGTTTGTTTCGTTCGCCTTGATCAATCAGCAACAGGCCACGCTGTTCGTGGCGCTGAGCAAGGTCGATGCCGATCTGCGCGCGGTACTCGAGCAGGATGGCGTAACGCTGCGTGACTACAGCGAAGTGGCCGATGCGTTGCGTGCTGTGCCGAGCGGCGCGAGCCTGCTGGTCGATCCGGCGCGAGTGACCACGGGGTTGCTGGATAACCTCGACAGTGGCGTGAAACTGGTCGAGGGCCTCAACCCGACTACGTTGGCCAAATCGCAGAAAAGCGAAGCCGACGCTCAACACATCCGTAAAGCCATGGAGCAGGATGGCGCGGCGTTGTGCGAATTTTTTGCCTGGCTGGAATCGGCGTGGGGGCGCGAGCGCATCACCGAACTGACCATCGACGAGAAACTTACCGCTGCCCGTGAACGTCGTCCCGATTACGTTTCGCTGAGCTTCAACACCATTGCCGCGTTCAACGCCAATGGTGCGATGCCGCACTATCACGCTACTGAAGAGGAGCATGCGTTGATCGAGGGTGATGGTCTGTTGCTCATCGATTCCGGTGGTCAATACCTCGGCGGTACCACAGACATCACGCGCATGGTCCCGGTGGGTACGCCGACTCAGGAGCAGAAACAGGATTGCACGCGCGTGTTGAAAGGCGTGATTGCGCTGTCGCGGGCACGATTTCCGAAAGGCATTCTGTCGCCGCTGCTCGACGCCATCGCTCGTGCGCCGATCTGGGCTGATAACGTCGACTACGGCCACGGCACCGGTCACGGCGTGGGCTATTTCCTCAACGTTCACGAAGGTCCGCAAGTGATCGCTTATCAAGCGGCACCGGCACCGCAGACGGCAATGCAGCCAGGGATGATCACCTCGATCGAACCCGGCACCTATCGTCCGGGCCGCTGGGGTGTGCGCATCGAAAACCTGGCGATGAACCGTGAGGCCGGCAGCAGCGAATTCGGCGACTTCCTCAAGTTCGAAACCCTGACGCTGTGCCCGATCGATACTCGCTGCCTGATTGCTGACCTGCTGACTCAGGAAGAAAAGCAGTGGCTCAATGCTTACCACAGTGAAGTACGCGAGCGTCTGAGCCCGTTGCTGGATGGCGCGGCGCTGAGCTGGCTGAACGAGCGCACTGTGGCCATTTGATCGATTTACCCAAGGCGCCGCTCGCGGTGCCTTGGGGCTTGGCTTCAGTCCTGGCGCAATGCCTCTTCCACGAAGTCGAGTCGATCCTGACCGAAGAACAACTGATCGCCGATAAACATGCTGGGGGCGCCGAAAACGCCGCGCTTGATGGCGGCTTCTGTGTTTTCTTTGAGTGCTGCTTTGACTGATTCATCGTTGGTCAGCGCGATTATCTCTTGGGGATCGAAGCCGTTTTCAGTCAGCACGGCGCCAATGGTTTGCGGATCGTTGAGGTTACGACCTTCTACCCAAAGCGCCCTGAACAGGCAGTCGACGAACTCCGCGAAACGCTGCGGCTGGTGCAGCTGCATGCCAGTGACGGCACGCATCAATATCAGTGTGTTGATTGGAAAGTGCGGATTGAATCTGAGCTGGACGCCGTAGCGTTTGGCGAAGCGATCGAGGTCCTGAAACATGTAGCGGCCCTTGGCCGGAATCATTGCCGGCGAAGCGTTGCCGGTGGCTTTGAACACGCCACCCAACAGCATCGGGATGTAGATCAGTTCGCTCTGGGTATCGGCGCAGATTTTCGCTAGCTGGGTGTGCGCCAGATAGGTGGTGGGGCTGCCGAGGTCGAAATAGAATTCCACGGTTTTCGTCATGATCAAATCGCTCTCTTATTGTTGTAATGAGGGGGGGAGGGCTTACCAGCGTTCGTTCCATGGGCGCAGGTCCAGCTCGAAGGTCCACGCATCCCGTGGCTGACTGTGCAGATACCAATAGTTTTCGGCGATGTGCTCTGGATCGAGAATGCCGTCCTGATCCTTGGTCGCGTATTTCTCGGGAAAGCTGTTGCGGATGAAGTCGGTATCGATCGCACCATCAACTACGACGTGGGCGACATGAATGTTCATCGGCCCCAACTCTCTCGCCATGCTTTGCGCCAGTGCGCGGATGCCATGTTTGGCTCCAGCGAAAGCGGCAAATCCAGAAGCACCGCGCAGCCCGGCCGTGGCACCAGTGAACAGAATCGTGCCGCGCTGCCGAGTGACCATGCGCTTGGCCACTTCGCGGGCATTGAGAAAACCGGAGAAGCAGGCCATCTCCCAGATCTTGAAATATTTGCGCGCGGTTTCTTCGAGAATGCTGCAGGGCACGTTGGCGCCGATGTTGAAGACAAAGGCCTCGATCGGGCCGACGCGGGTTTCGATGTCTTCGATCAAGGCGATGACGTCTTCTTCCTTGCGCGCATCGCAGGCAAAACCATGGGCCTCACCGCCCTCAGCGATGATTGCGTCAACCAGAGGCTGCAATTTGTCGGCGCTGCGCCGGGTTACACAGGCTATAAATCCCTCACTGGCAAAGCGCTTGGCAATCGCCCCGCCCGTGGCATCACCGGCACCGACAACCAACACGACCTTCTTGTTATTCATGAGTGAATCCCTTTGGGTTAACGATCGTTTAGTTAACGAACGTTATGCTAGGATTCGGGCAGCGTCAAGGCGATCTACTTCAGGAGATGACATGCGTTATTCGGCCGGACACAAATCGGAAACCCGCGAACGATTGCTGCAAAGCAGCGCGCTGTCGGCAAAGAAATCGGGGTTTTCCACGGTGGGCGTGGATGGCCTGATGAAAGCCATCGGTTTGAGTGGCGCCGCGTTCTACAGCCACTTTTCATCCAAGGATGCGTTGTTCGCTGCCATCGTCGAGCGAGAGTTGAGTGAAAGTCTTGAGCGCCTTGGTGGCCAGGGCGGTGCAGATCGGCAGCGGCTGGAGCGTTGTCTGAAGCAGTACCTGAGCATGGCCCATGTCGAGCAACCCGAGGCCGGTTGCGCGCTGCCGACATTGGGCGCAGAGATTGCCCGTGCCGATGTACAGGTGCGTGAGCAGGCTGAAGATTGGATCTGCCGTCTTCAGCAGGGCTGGGCCGAGATACTGGAAAGCGAGAGTCTGGCCTGGTCGGTGCTGTCGCAATGCGTGGGTGCATTGGTGGTCGCGCGGATGCTTGCAACACCGGACGTGCAGCGTACGGTGTTGCGCTCGAGTCACGAGGAAATTACGCGTCAGCTCGCTTTGCCGTGAGCCGAGTAGTTATTTGCAGATGACGATCATGCTGCGGCTGGTATAACCGGCGGGGTTCAAGCCGAACGGATAATCGCCAGGTTCTTCAACGGCGTCCCCGGATTTGGCGATCACCTTGTAGCCCTTGGGCGCGCAGGAATTGGCGGCGCTGGTGTAGCACTTGTCCCATGAGGATGAAAGTCCGGAACAGTTGATATGCAGCCCCTTCTTGCCGCGTTTGACCTGGGTTTCCGAGGTCGCTGCGCAGCTCGCGATCGCCAGCAGGGCGATCAGTAGCAAAATTCGTTTCATTACCATCCTTAATAGCGGCCACGAGTCTGGTGCTCGGGTCTGCCTGTATTCGCTCGCGTTTGCAGCGTTGTGCCGTCCTTTGCGAAAAAATCCATGCCTGGCGATGGGTTACGAAGCTAAACATGGCCTAAATGAGCGCCAATTACCAGACCCCGCTTTCTATAACGCTTCAGTCGGCCGCGACAGCAGGCTTTGCTCCGCTGCCCATGGTCATGGTTGCGCCCACTGACGCCAGAATAATGCACAGGATGGCCAGCCATTGTGACAATGAAAGGTATTCCTGGAGAAAAAGCAGACCTGATAGTGCTCCGAAGGCCGGTTCGATACTCATGAGCGTGCCGAAGGTGCGCGCGGGCATACGCGTCAGGGCGACCATCTCCAGGGTATAGGGCAGGGCGGTGGACAGAATGGCGACGCCGATAGCGATCGGAATCAGTGATGGTGTAAGCAGCGCAGCGCCGGCATGAACAATGCCGATTGGCGCCACAAACAGCGCGGCGATCATCACGCCGAGGGCTGCGGTCGTCACCCCGTTGTCGGCGCCGGCCTTTTGCCCGAACAGAATGTACAGCGCCCAGCACACTCCGGCGCCCAGCGCATAGCCCGCTCCGACCAGATCAATGCCGGCAGTGGTAGCCCCGGTAGGTATCAACAGAAGCAAGCCGGCCGCAGCAAGCGCAATCCATACAAAATCGATGGCGCGGCGAGAGGCATATATAGCTACAGCCAGAGGGCCGGTGAATTCCAGTGCAACGGCGATGCCCAGCGGCACTGTGCGCAGCGACATATAAAAGAGGAAGTTCATTCCACCCAATGCCATTCCGTAGACGATCACGGTACGAAGAGACTTGGCGGTCAGCTTTGCACGCCATGGGCGCAGTATCAGCAGCATGATCACGCTGGCAAAGATCAAGCGAAGAGTGGTTGTTCCTTGTGCGCCGATAATGGGGAACATGCTTTTGGCCAGAGAAGCGCCCGACTGGATGGACGCCATGGCTATCATGAGCAGGCAAACCGGAAACAATGTGGAAGCAAGGGAGCGAGGTTGATCATTCATTGCGCGGCAGCATCCAAGGCAAAAACACAGTATTGTTGTGGTAGTGGGCAATATACTGCGCATTGGATGGGGGCGCGTCTATATATAGAAAGCGTTTTTGCTGATTTGAAAGAAAATCGAAATTAACGGTTGACGGCAGATTCCAGAGGTCTATAATTTGCCCCACTTCCGGCGCAGTCGAAACGGAAAACTCCTTGAGATTCAAAGAGTTACGCGGTTTTCGACAGCGGCTAGCTTCAGATCATCGAGGCCTGGAAGGAGTTGAAAGAGCAGTGATGTTTGGCTCTTTTAACGGTTCGATCTTCTCGGTCGAAAGCGGAAAAAAAGAGGTGTTGACAGCAGCGATTAACGCTGTAGAATTCGCCTCCCGCTAACGAGAGATCGGAAGCGCAAGTGGTTGAAGTTGTTGAAGAATTCTTCGAAAACTTCTGAAAATAATCACTTGACA
>NZ_JASCPT010000007.1:0-90248 GCF_029959775.1 Pseudomonas sp. PS01270
TGCTCGCGAATGCGGACTGTCAGTCAAATGAATGCTGACTGACACACCGCATTCGCGAGCAAGCTCGCTCCCACAGGGTTTTGCACAGGTATTACTTTTATCGGTGAAGCAAATCCAGCCGCTGGCGAATCGACGCTTCGATCCCGGCCTCATCCAGCCCGCACTCGGCAAGCATCTGCGCCGGTTTCGCATGCTCGACGTAAATGTCCGGCAAGCCCAGATGCAGCATCGACTTGAGAATGTTCTCGCGGGCGAGGAATTCGCTGACCGCGCCGCCGGCGCCGCCCATGATTGCGTTCTCTTCGATGGTCACCAGCAACTCGTGGCTAGCGGCGATCTCGCGTACCAGCGCTTCATCCAGCGGTTTGACGAAACGCATGTCGACCACGGTGGCGTCGAGCTTCTCGGCGACTTTCAAGGCTTCGCTCAGTTGCACGCCGAACACCAGCATGGCGACCTTGCTGCCCTGACGACGGACAATGCCCTTGCCGATTTCGATCGCTTCGAGATCTTTTTCGATGACTGCATTCGGCCCGCTGCCGCGTGGGTAGCGCACTGCCGCCGGGCCATTGTAGAGGTGGCCGGTGGTGAGCATCTTGCGCAGTTCGTTTTCATCGCTCGGGGTCATGATGACCATGCCCGGGATGCAGCGCAGGTACGACAGGTCGTAGCTGCCAGCGTGGGTCGGGCCGTCTTCGCCGACCAGACCGGCGCGGTCGATGGCGAACAGCACGTCGAGGTTCTGCACCGCGACGTCGTGTACCAATTGGTCGTAACCGCGTTGCAGGAACGTCGAATAGATCGCCACCACCGGTTTCGCGCCTTCGCAGGCCATGCCAGCGGCGAACGTTACCGCGTGCTGCTCGGCAATCGCCACGTCGAAATAACGCTCCGGGAAACGCTCGCTGAACGCCACCAGATCCGAGCCTTCCTTCATCGCCGGGGTGATCCCGACCAGACGCGCGTCAGCCGCCGCCATGTCGCACAGCCACTCGCCGAACACCGCCGAATACTTCGGCCCGCTGGCGGCTTTAGGCGCGGCGGCCGGGGCGTCCAGAGGTTCGAGTTTGGTGATGGCGTGGTAACCGATCGGGTCGACTTCCGCCGGGGCGAAGCCTTTGCCTTTCTTGGTGACGATGTGCAGGAACTGCGGGCCTTTGAGATCGCGCATGTTGCGCAGGGTGGCGATCAAAGTGGGCAGATCGTGACCGTCGATCGGGCCGATGTAATTCCAGCCCAGCTCTTCGAACAGGGTGCCAGGGACCAGCATGCCCTTGGCATATTCTTCGGTGCGACGGGCGATTTCCCACGCACCGGGCAGGCGCGAAAGGACCTTCTTGCTGCCCTCGCGCATGCTCGCGTAGGTGCGGCTGGACAGAATCTTCGCCAGATAATTCGACAACCCGCCGACGTTGCGCGAGATCGACATATCGTTGTCGTTGAGGATCACCAGCATGTTGGCGTTGACTTCAGGCGCATGGTTCAGCGCCTCGAAAGCCATGCCGGCGGTCAGCGCGCCGTCGCCGATCACGGCGATAGCCTTGCGATCGCTGTCCTGCAGACGGGCGGCAATGGCCATGCCCAGCGCAGCGCTGATCGAGGTGCTGGAGTGGCCGACGCCGAAGGTATCGTACTCGCTCTCGGAGCGGCGCGGGAACGCGGCAATGCCGTCCTTCTGACGCAGGCTGGCCATGCGCTCGCGGCGACCGGTGAGGATCTTGTGCGGATACGCCTGATGCCCGACATCCCACAGCAGACGGTCGTCCGGGGTGTCGAAAACGTAATGCAGCGCGATGGTCAGCTCGATCACGCCCAGGCCGGCACCGAAATGCCCACCGGTCTGGCCGACCGTGTAGAGCAATTCCAGGCGCAACTCATCGGCCAGGGTTTCCAGCTCGGCTTCGCCTAACCGGCGCAGGCCGTCCGGCGTGTTCGCGCGGTCGAGCAGGGGCGTGGTCGGGCGCTTGCGGGGAATCTCATGAAACGTCGTGGGCATCAGGCGAATCGTTATAGGTATAAAAGATGCGGCAGTTTACCTGATGCATCGCCCCCTGCCCACGCGTTGGTCTTTTTTGGCCGATACGCCGTCAGTTGCGTCGCTCGACGATATACCGGGCCAGCTCGCGCAACGGCTCGGCGGCCGCGTCAAACGGTCGCAGCGCCTGCAAGGCCTGATCGCGCAGTTCCAGAGCGTAGGCCTTGGCGGCGTCGAGGCCGAGCAGCGCCGGGTAGGTTGGCTTGTCGCGGGCAATGTCGGCGCCCTGCCGTTTGCCGAGGGTCGCGGTATCGCTTTCCACGTCGAGGATGTCGTCCTGCACTTGAAATGCGAGACCGATGGCCTGTGCATAAGTCTGCAACGCCTGAAGCTGATCAGGCTGGGCGCGGCCGCTGGCGAGGGCGCCGAGCCTGACGCTGACTTCAATCAGCGCGCCGGTCTTGTGCCGGTGCATCTGTTCCAGGGCTTGTTGATCGAGTTTGAGACCGACCGAACCCAGATCGATGGCCTGGCCACCGACCATGCCCGCCGGACCGGCTGCATGGGCCAGCGCCGTGACCATCTGCAGACGGATGTCGCTGCTGCAATCGCTCAGGCGCGGATCGAGCAGGGCGCTGAAGGCCAGGCTCTGCAAGCCGTCACCGGCGAGGATCGCGCAGGCTTCGTCGAATTTCTTGTGGGTCGTCGGCTGGCCGCGACGCAGATCGTCATCGTCCATCGCCGGCAAATCGTCGTGCACCAGCGAGTAGGCGTGGATCAACTCGACCGCACACGCCGCGCCGCTGGCCTGTTCAGCCTGGCCACCGAGGGCTTCGCACGCCGCGTAAGCCAGCAACGGGCGCACGCGTTTGCCGCCGTTCATCACGCTGTAGCGCATCGCTTCGTAGAGCCGCGCCAGTTCCGGCAGCGGCGCGTTGAACAGCGTTTCCAGCGCCGCGTTGACCCGGGCCTGACTGCTCGCCGAATACGCCGCGATCATTCTGGCTCATCCGCGTCGAAGGGTTCCTCGGCGAGCTCGCCATCGCGCTCCAGCAGCACCTGCACTTTCTGCTCGGCCTGGGCCAGCGCCGCCTGGCAGTCACGGGTCAGGCCGATGCCCTGCTCGAAAGCGGTCAGCGAGTCTTCCAGCGACAATTCACCGTTCTCCAGACGCTCGACCAGTGTTTGCAGGTCGGCGAGGGATTGTTCGAAATCCAGTGCAGCTTTTTTGCGGGCCATGGCGGCAATTTCCGGTAGACGTTAAACCGGCGCGACACTAGCAGATAGGGGGGGTATGGGCAAATGAGCGGGCCGTCGCTAGGCCCCTCCATAACGGTCGGCGAGTCAATCCGGATAGTTGATTTTGTAACGCGTACTGCGTCCGCCGCCCGGCAGGCGTTGCAGGCAGCCCTTGTCCAGCAACTCCGCCAGATGCCGCGTCGCGGTGGCTTTGGATACTTTCGCAACCGCTTGATATTGCCCTGCGCTGAGGCCCTGTTCGAAACCGCGCTCACCGCCATCGAGCAAGCAATTGAGCACTTTGATCTGCTCCGCTGAAAGGTCGGATTCGCGGTGCGCCTGCCAGAAGCGAGTCTTGCCCAACACCGAATCTATCCGGGTGATGGCTTGCTGCAGGCTGCGCAGCAGTGTCTGCAAAAACCAGGTCAGCCATTCGGTGATATCGAGCGTGGTCTTTTGGCTCGACTCCAGAATCCGGTAATAACCGGCGCGATCCTCGAGAATGCTTGCGGACATCGCGTAGAAGCGGATCGCCTGCGCTTCGCCTTGCGCCAGCGCCAGATCGGTGATTGTGCGGGTCAGACGACCGTTGCCGTCGTCGAAAGGGTGCAGAGTGACAAACCAGAAATGCGCGATGCCTGCGCGTAACAGCGGATCCAGCGAAACCTGATCGCGGCTGGCTTCGAACCAGCTCAAAAAACGCTCAATTTGCTGTTCCAGCCCTTGGCGCGGTGGCGCCTCAAAGTGAACCGTTGGCCGGTCGAGCCGACCGGACACCACCTGCATCGGTTCGTCGCCGCGCAAGGTACCGACGAGTATTGGCCGCGCGCTGAACATCGCTTCCTCGGCGGGGAAAAGCCAGGTGTGCCATTCCAGCAATCGGGCCAGGGTCAGCGGCTCGTCGAAGCCATGGGTGGCATCGAGCATCAATTGCGCCAAGCCCTCGCTACGCTGGCTGACGCTATCGCGATCAATCCATTCCAGACCCAGGCGCCGGGCCAGAGAAGAACGCACGGAGCCGACATTCAGTTGCTCACCTTCGATGGCGGAGGAGGTGACGATGTTCTGAAGCAACGCATCGAGCTCGCTCTGAGCGCTCATCGAATCGCCCACTGAGCCGGCCATTCCCAAGAGTCGGCCCTGCATCTGCACGCACTCGCGCAGCAGCGGGGCGAGGCGCTCTGCTTGCCAGTTGAAGTCGGGCCAATCCGGTTGTTGCCAGATCCAATGTGCGGTCATTGATCACCTGTCGTAGAAGCGTGAGCCGAATAAAAACGCTATTCGGCTCATTTGGTGAGCCGAATATGCCGGCTATTCGGCTCATCGTCTACCCGGATGGCGCGATTCCTACAGCAGTCACACATGTATCCGATTGTTAAAAAACTGCCGAATCGCTACTCTTCGCCGCTTCTACGGCCCCGACAGTTGCGGGGCATTCAGACGAAACGCAGTTCACCGCTGTGAAGTACCGAGGATCGGGTGCAAGGTTTCGTTCAAGGCATGGCAGGAGGCGTCACATGCGTTCATTTCTTTTGCTGCTGATCGGCCTCGCCTGCGCGCCTGCGCTGTGGGCGGCGCCGACTGCGCAGTTGTCCGAGCCGGTGGGCGGCTGGCGTTATCACGGCCTGCTCGATCGCTCGGAAAACCCGCAGGTCGCCTACCCGACGCCGCCGATCGATCGCGGCATTCAGCGCAATCGCACGATGATCCAGGGCCAGCTCAAAGCCCTCGGCCACATGCGTCCGCCGCACAGCCTCGCCGTCAACGGCAATCCATTGAATTTGTACACCGATGATCAGGGACGTTTTGCCCGGCCCTACGCATTTGGCGCCGGTTCCAACAGCGTCGAAGTGATCAGCGCCGAGGGCCAGTCGCTCAAGCGCGTGCAATTTTATGAAGCAAATAATCTGCGCACGCCGGCGAAGATTCGTCTTGTCTTGGGATGGGACGACCCGAAAGCCGAGCTGGATCTGCATATTGTCACCCCCGACGGTCAGCATGCCTTTTGGGCACGGCCGGCGCTGAGCAATGGCGGCGGCCTCGACCCGGATGGTGTCGACGGCCCCGGCCCGGAAATGTTCACCATGACCGCGCCGCTGCACGGCACGTATCTGGTCTACGTCAACTATTGGGGCAACTACGGCGATGGTGGCTATAACTTCGAGGAAACCAGTAATCAGAACGAGGTGATCACCTCGCAGATCACCCTGGTGCTCAACGAAAACACCGTCGACGAAAAACGCGAAACCTTCATCGTGCCCCTGCGGGCGATCGGTGATCTGCTGCTGGTCAAGACTTTCAACTATTAAGCATCCCGCCACGGATGAACTCGGATGTTGTGAACATGAGCGATAACACTGTGACTCCAGCTGCCGCGACACCGGCGGCCAAACCTTCGCGGCGCTGGCCGCTGGTCGTGCTCGGCCTGTGCCTAGTGGCCGGTGTGGCGGGCGGTTTTGGCTGGCTGCTGCTCAAGCCCAAAGCGCCGCCGGCGGCCCTTGCCAGTGACAAGCTCGGCCTCGGCCGTCCAGACGCCTTGCTCGAAACCCGTTCACTGAGCCAGTTGCCCAAGGACCTGCTGGCGGTGCCGTTCCTCAAGGCCACGCTCACCGAGGATTTCGTCTTCTATTACGAAACCCACGCCGACCGCCTCGGCCTGATCGGCAGCCTGCGCCGGATCATCTACGAGCATGACCTCAAATTGCAGGACAGCCTGATCGAGCAGCTTTTTGATCAACCGGCCGATGTTGCGCTGTGGCGTGGCGCCGATGGTCGTTTGAAGGATTTCCTGCTGGTGATGGATCGCGGCGGATTGGCCAAGCTGCTCGAGCCGTTGGCGAAAGTGGCGCTGGATGACACTCAGCTCAGCATCTTCGGCACTCTCAAAGTCGGCGGCGATGACGTGCCGCTGTATCAACTCAGCTATAACGCCAGTAAATCACTGCTGTTCGCGTCGCGCGGCGACAAACTGGTGGTGCTGTCCAATCCAGCCAAGTACTACGACCCCGAGAGCGGCGTCTCGGAAGAGTCGGGCCGCGTTTCCGCGCAAGCGCTGGCGGCGTTGCTCAACGGTGAAAAACTCTTCCCCGAAGCGTTCGGCTTGCCGGCGAAAAGCCCGGAAACCAAGCAGCGTCTGTCGGTCAATTCCAGCGTCCTCGCCATGGGCTATCAGCGCTTCATTCCGAATTTCGCCGGCCTGCGTTTCGACATGGACGACAAGGGCTGGCACAGCTATCTGGCCATGGACGAACTGGAAAATCAGCCGGACTTCGATTTCAAACCGGTCTGGCAGGCGATGCCGTTGGGGGCGAGCGCTTGCGTGACCCTGCCGGTGGCGGCCGAGCCGCAGAAACCGATATTGATCAAACTCGGTGCCGATGAAGCTGTTGCGCAAACGCTGACCGAACACGTCGCTGGCGCGGCCGGCCTGTGCTGGTACGCCGATTCCCGGTTGTACACACCTCTGCTGGTCGCCAGCCTCAAAGACGAGGACAGCAGCAAACTCGACGCTGATCTGGGCAAGTTGTTCGGTTCGATGGTCGGCGCGTTCGAAGCCAACGTCGCCGAAAGCGTATTCCCGGTGATCGACAAGCAGGAGGGCCAGAGCCACGTCTGGCAGCGTCAGGTCAGTTCCAGTTTCGGTCCGTACGCGGCGAAGACCGCTGAAAACCCGGAGGCGATTTCCGGCAAGGCGTTCATGAAGGTCAGCCTCGCCCGTCACGGCTCGACGCTGCTGTTCTCCCTCGACGACAAACTCGTCGACAAAGCCCTCGGCACCCTCGACAAGCGCTTCCCGCCGATGGCCGACGTTTTGCCAAAAGACGTACTGATGCCGATCTACTTCGGCCCGGACGCGATGGCGCAACTGATGCAGCGCGAAACCCTCGACAGCCTGCCGCAGGACATGGAGCCGGTGTTTTATAACGCTGCGCAAACCTACCTGATGCCGAAACTGCGCACCCTTGGCGGCTACGGCAAATATGCCCTGACCCTGCCCGAAGGCAGCGAGCCTGACGGCCACTGGCAATGGCTGCCGCTGGAATGGAAGGCGTTGTGAGCGCACTGATCCGCAGCCTCGGCTTGCTTGCTTTGCTGCTGAGCGCAGGCGCCCGTGCGGTTGAAGCGCCAGCGCTCGACCCGGCGCAATCCCAGGTGTTCCGCGCCTGGTTTGTGCGTATTGCTCAAGAGCAATTGAGCCAAGGCCCGAGCCCGCGCTGGTATCAGCAGGACTGCGCCGGGCTGGTGCGCTTTGCCGCCAACGAAGCGCTGAAAGTCCATGACGACAAATGGCTGCGCAGCAATGGTCTGTCCAATCGCTATCTGCCGCCGGAACTGGCGCTGAGCGACGAGCAACGCAAGCTCGCGCAACAGTGGCAGCAGGGCGGCGGCAAGGTCGGGCCGTACGTCAACGCGATCAAACTGATTCAGTTCAACAGCCATCTGGTCGGCCGCGATGTGTCGCAGGCGCGGCCCGGTGACCTGATGTTTTTCGATCAGGGCGACGACCAGCACCTGATGATCTGGATGGGCCGCTACATCGCCTATCACACCGGCACCACCACCCCCACTGACAACGGCATGCGTTCGGCAAGCCTGCAGCAACTCATGACATGGAAGGACACCCGATGGATACCCGACGCAGCCAACCCCAACTTCATCGGCGTCTATCGACTGAACTTTCTCTCCCAATGACCGGTGCCCGCATGTTGCGTATCTGTTCGCGAATTTCTTTGTTGTTGGCGTTGTTGCTGCCGTTTACCTGCGTCAACGCCGAAGACTCGGTGGAGCCGAGCAATTACACGCCGGTGGCCGGTGAGAGTTTTTTCTTGCTCGCCGATAGCAGTTTTGCCAGCGACGAGCCGGCGATGGTCCGCCTCGAAGCCCCGGGTCGTGACTACCGGCGCTTTCGCATGGAGCCGTACGGCGGCGCCGACATTCGCGTATATCGCATCGACAAGCCGCTGGATTTCCTCAAGCGCCAGAAGAACCTGCATCGCGTCGTCAGCGACGGCCAGTTCAAGGGCGAAGGTCTGTCCAACACCCTCGCGTATCTGTGGGACAACTGGTATCGCAAATCCCGCCGGGTGATGCAGCGTGCGTTCTCCTACGAGTCGCGCAAGCAGGTCACCGAAGAAGTGCCGGAGCTGAAAATGGGCGAGGCCATGGCCGCGCCGACGCCG
Organism: Pseudomonas sp. PS01270; assembly: GCF_029959775.1. NCBI lineage: Bacteria > Pseudomonadati > Pseudomonadota > Gammaproteobacteria > Pseudomonadales > Pseudomonadaceae > Pseudomonas > Pseudomonas sp. PS01270. Next base: position 8,395 of record NZ_JASCPT010000007.1, read on the forward strand.
TACGACGCGCAGCCGCAATTCGCGCTGATCCCGGGTTTGCCGGTGGTCAGCCAGTTCCGTTATCCACTGTGGCAGGCCAAGCCGATCCAGCCACCGACCGGGGTCAATCTGGCCGGCTCGTCCAGCGACTTTGTCAGCGTCGCACCGGGCAACGTTTACATCCCGTTGGGCAACCTGAAGCCTGGGCTGTATCTGGTCGAAGCGCTGATCGGCAAGTACCGCGCGACCACCATGGTTTTCGTCTCCAACACCGTCGCGGTGAGCAAGATTGCCGGTGATGAACTGCTGGTCTGGGCCGCGCGCAAACACGAAGGCAGCTCGGTGCCGAAGGTCAATGTGCTGTGGACCGATGGCCTCGGCGTGATGAGCAGCGGTGCTACCGATGCCGAAGGTCTGCTGCGCCTGAAACACGTCAGCCCGGAGCGCTCGTTCGTCATCGGCGAGGACGAAGAGGGCGGCGTGTTCGTCTCGGAAAACTTCTACTACGACAGCGAAATCTACGACACCAAACTTTACGCCTTCACCGACCGGCCGCTGTATCGTCCGGGCGATTGGGTGTCGTTGAAAATCGTCGGTCGCGAGTTCAAGAATGCCCGTGATTCGGTGCTGCCGGGCGCGGCGGATGTCAGTGTCAGCGTGCTTGATGCCACGGGGACCGAATTGCAGACCCTCGATCTGAAACTGGATTCCAAGGCCGGTACTCAGGGCCGTTTCCAGTTGCCGGATAACGCCGTGGCCGGTGGTTACGAGATCCGTTTCAACTACAAGGAGCAGGCCTACAGCAGTGCTTTCCGTGTGGCTGAATACATCAAGCCGCACTTCGAAATCTCGCTGAATCTGGCCAAGCAGGATTACCGTACCGGTGAGCCGGTGAAAGGCAATCTGGTGCTGCTCTATCCGGACGGCAAACCGGTGGCCAGCGCCAAATTGAGCCTGAGCCTGCGCGCCCAGCAACTGTCCATGGTCGACAACGAGCTGCAATACCTCGGGCAATTTCCGGTGGAGCTGACCAGCACCGAACTGACTACCGACAGCAAAGGCAACGCGACCCTCGATTTGCCGGCAGCCGATAAACCGAGCCGCTACATGCTCACCGTGTTTGCCAGCGACGGCGCGGCTTATCGGGTCAAAACCACCAAGGAAATCCTCATCGACCGTGGCGCGGCGAGTTTCCGCTTGAGTGCGCCGCAGCGTTTCAGTGCAGTCGGTGACAAGGTTGCCTTCAGCTACGCCAACGAGGGCGGCACCGAACAAAGCAAAGCCGTAACGCCGAGCAGCTACGCCTGGGTGCGCCTGGAAGATCAGAGCACCGGCGAAGGCAAACTCGCCGCAACGGACAAAGGCTTCAGCCTCGCCTTCGAACGTCCGGGCACGTACAACCTGACGCTGAAGGATCAACACGGTCGCGCCCTCGGCGCCACCAGCCATTCGGTCACCGGCGACGGTGTGAAAGCGGTGCCGGGTACCGTGGAAATCGTCCTCGACAAGCCCGAGTACAAGGCGGGCGAAGAAGCGCTGGCGCTGATCACCTTCCCTGAGCCGGTCAGCGATGCACTGCTGTCGCTGGAGCGCGACAAGGTCGAGGCCACTGCGCTGCTGGCCAAGGGCGCTGACTGGTTGAAGCTGGAAAAACTCAGCGACACCCAATACCGCGCGCGCATTGCGGTGAAGGATAACTTCGCGCCGAACCTGACCTTCTCCGTGCTCTACACCAAGGGCGGTCAGTACAGCTTCCAGAACGCCGGGATCAAAGTGGTCGCGCCACAAATCGACGTGGCGATCAGCACCGACAAAGCGGTGTATCTGCCGGGCGATACGGTCACCGTCGACCTGACCACACAGTTCGCCGGCAAAGCGGTTCCGGCGCATCTGACGGTCAGCGTGGTCGACGAAATGGTCTACGCGCTGCAACCGGAAGTCGCGCCGAGCATCGACCAGTTCTTCTATCACCCACGGCGCAACAACGTGCGCACCAGTGCCAGCCTGTCATTCATCAGCTACGACGTGGCATTGCCGGGCAGCCCCGGCGCACCGGGCAAAGCCAATCGCAGCGAACGCGGCGTGAAAGTGCTTGAGCGTCCGCGCCGTGAAGACGTCGACACCGCTGCGTGGCAGCCGGAGTTGTTGACCGGCGCCGACGGCAAAACCCGCTTCACCTTCAAGATGCCGGACTCGCTGACCCGCTGGCGCATCACCGCGCGGGCGATTGCCGATGACGGTCAGGTCGGGCAGAAGAAGCAGTTTGTCCGTTCGGAAAAACCGCTATACCTGAAGTGGAGCGGGCCGAGCAAATTCCGCAAGGGCGATCAGCCGCAACTGGGCGTGTTCGCTTTCAGTCAGGCAGAGAAATCGGTCAAGGCTGAACTGGTGACTCACTATGCCGGTACCGAACAACGTCTTCCGGTGACTTTGAACAGCGGCATCAATTACCTGCCACTGCCGGCGTTCGCTTTGGCCTCTGGCGAGTGGACGGCGCAGTTGGTGCAGGATGGCAAAGTCGCCGATGCCCTGGCTGTGCGCTTGAGTGCCACCGGTGAAGGCTGGCAGGTCACCCAGACACAAAGCCTCGAAGTGGTGAGCGGCGATACGCCATTGAGTTTGCCGGCGGATGCCACGGATATCCGCCTGCGTCTGGATGACAGTCCGCAAGCGCTGTTCCGTTCCGCCCTCGATGATCTGCTGAGCTACCCGTACGGCGGCGTCGAGCAGACCGCCAGTCGCTTGCTGCCGCTAAGCATCGCTTATCCATCGCTGGCCTCGAACCCGCAGATTCGCGATCGCTTGCGCCTGATCATGCAGAACAGCCGTCTGCGTCTGGTGCAAATGGCCGGGCCGTCGGCGAGCTTCACCTGGTGGGGCTACGACGGCGAGCCGGATGCATTTCTCACCGCCTATGCCTATTACGCCGACTGGAATGCCAGCCGCGTACTCGACCTGACCCTGCCGCCGGAGCACTGGCAGCGGGTGCTGGAGGTTTATGCCAAGCAGGCGCCGAATACGCCATTGCTGCAACGGGCGCTGATTCTGTCGTTCGCCAAACAGATGCAGCTGCCAGTGAACACGCTGCTCAGCGGTTTGATCGACGATCTGGCCAAGGCCGGTGAAGGCGCTGCCGAAACCTTGCTCGACGACGGCCAGGACAGTCTGGTGATGAACGACCCGGATTCGGCACTTGGTCTGGCGACGGCACGGGTACTCACTGCATCGTTGGCCTCGCAGGCGAAAGTTGCTTTGCCGGAGGCATTCAATCGGCAACTGGGCGCAGCGCAACAACGTCTGGCGGTCAGCTCGCAGCCCTTCGTTGAAGCACTGAACCTGTCGCTGCAACCGTTTGATCAGGCTCGTGCGACAGCGCTGCTGCAACGTCTGTTGCCGCAGCAATCGACACTGGAACGTGCACTGGCGCTGACCTGGCTGCAACGCAGCATCGCTCAGGCTTCGCCGACCATCGCGCTGATGCCGGGTGAGGGCTGGAAGAAAAACCACGGCGCCAGCGGCGAGATGTACTGGACATGGCAAGGCGCGACGCCTTTGCCGAACGTACTGAGCGTGTCCGGCACTCAAGAGCGGCCGTTGCGTGCAGCGCTGAGCTTCCAGACTCAACAGCCGCAGGTCGATCCGATGGCCGTGACCATCACCCGGCGCCTGTCGCGTCTGGTGCCGGGCGACGAAGCGTTCACCTTCAAACTCGAGCCGGTCGGCACTAAACCGTTGTCCAGCGACAGCCTGTACCTGGACGAGGTGATCCTCACCAGCAAGGCAGCGAAACCGCTGCGCTACGGCATGCTTGAAGTGCCGCTGCCACCGGGCGCGGATGTCGAGCGCACGACGTGGGGCATCAAGTTGCAGGGCAAGGACGGCACCGAACCGACCGCGCTGGAGAAGGCGCGTTTCGAACCGGGACAACTGGCATACGCGGTGCCGGTCGACGCGCTGAGTGGTGAGTTGCGCCTGCGTCATCTGGTGCGCTTCTCGCAGAAGGGCCAGTTCAACCTGCCGCCGGTACGCTTCAAGCAAGTGTATGCACCGCAGCATCAGGCCCAGGAGGCGAAAGCCGCCCTCGGTCAGGTCACGGTCAACTGACATGCGCCGGCCGCTGTTGTGGCTGCTGATGAGTGTGATGCCTGCGCTGGCGACAGCGCAGGATGAGCCGTTGCGCGTGGCCTATCAGGGTGAGTTGTTGTCGTTGAGTCAGACGCAACTGATCAAGCGGGAACCGTTGCCAGCGTCGCTGGATGCGCCGCTGGGCAGTCTGTGGAAGTTGTTCGTCTACGCGTGGCTGGTGGATACCGGTGCACGGGAACCGGCGTATGAATGTCGCGGGCAGTCCAGAGAAGAAGTCTATTGCTGCTCGGCGGGCGGCAAGATCGAGCGGGATCAGGCACTGGTGAAGTCCTGCGGTCTGTATTTCGCACCGGCGCGGTTGGGCATTGCAGCGACGGATTGGCGAGCGTATTGGCAGGCGCGGCAAGCGCCGTCGTGGTTGCTGGATTTGCCAGCCGTGCAACCGGCAACAAGGGTTTCGGTTGCCGAGTTATTGAGCGTTCTGGCGTTGCTGCCAGCGCAGGAACAGATGCGCCGCGTGTTGCTCGATGTCGTGCTGAACGCGGCGGACGGCAATGTCGTCGGCGAGTTGGGCGGGCGCCTGCGGGTGAAAACCTGGAGCTGGCTCGGCGACCAGGATGCACAATCGCGGCAAGGTGGATTCGCCGGTTGGAGCGCCGACGGCGCACCGGTCTGGGCGGGTGGACGCGGTACCAGTCAAATGGTTCTGCGGCATTACGCTCAGGCGCTGGCCAGCGTATTGCCGACGGCTTGGCCGGTGGACGCGGGGCGTTGCGTGGAAGTCAGGCTGTTTTCGAAATATCCGGTTTCCAAGGTTTTGTCAGGTGACCGTGTCGCCCCGTCCGGGCCATTGCGCGGCGACTACCGCGTCGAATTCGCCAACGGCAATGCGCTGGACATCCACAGCGATGGCGAACTGTTTCTGCTCAACGACAAACTCGTCGCAAGACTTGATCGCGAAGAATATGTCGCCCGCGTTCTTGAGCGCGAAGCCAAACCGCAACCCGCCGAAGCCGCCAAGGCGCTGGCCGTAGCGATCCGCACTTATCTGCTGCAAAACGCCACGCGCAACGGCGACTGCCTGAGCATCGACGACAGCAGCAATCGCCAGCGCGTCGCCCCGCGTCCAGCCTCGGCCGAGTCACGCAACATCGCGGCGTGGACGACCGATCTGGTGCTGGCCGGCAGCACCGTCACCTATCACTCCGACCAGCCCGGCCCGGACAAACTCGCCTGGCAGCAAGCCGTCGAGCAAGCGAACGCCGGCCAACGTTTCGACGCGATTCTGCTGCACGCCTATCCACGCGCCAGCCTCAGCCGTTGGGACAACCCGGTCGCCTCCTGCGAAGCATTGCCCGCCGCGCAAGACTGGCTGCAAAAGCAGCGACGCGGCTGGCGTCCGAGGCTTGAAAGCGAAACCGGCTACAACGAAGTCAGCACTTTCGCCGTATGCAAACTCGCCTTCGGCCGACCCTTCGTCGACCGCGAACGCCAGCGCATTTACGTGCGCGGCGTACTGACCCTGCAGGATCGCCTCGACCTGACTCATGAATATCTGCACCTGGCCTTCGAAGCACACCCCAACGGCCAGGATGAAACCTACATCGAAGGGCTCGCCCGTCACCTTTTGCTGGAATAGACCATGACACTCCGTTATCCACAGGTCTTGCTGCTGCTCTGTGCCCTCAACGTACTGCCGCAAGCGTTCGCCGCCGATGGCGTCAAACTCGACACCCCGGTGGGCGGCTGGCGCAGCGGCGCTCCGCAAGGCGAGGGCGAGAGCTTTCGCCAGACCGTCAACTACCCGGCCTCGTCGGTCAACACACCGCTTGGCCAGGCCAATACCGCCAGAATCAGCGGCCAGATCAAAGCCGTGCCGAAGAACAACGAACCCGGCCGCCTGATCGTCAACGGCGTCAGCATGCCGCTGAAAATCGACCCCGCCGGCGGCTTCGATCGCCCGTTCTCCTTCCCCAACGGCAGCAACAGCGTCGAAGTGCGCAGCGCCGACGGCCAGCAACGCCACCGCACGCAATTCCTCAACGCCCGCGGCGGCGCCACCCCGGCCAAACTGCGCGTGCTGCTGGCCTGGGACAGCGACGACACCGACCTCGACCTGCACCTGATCACCCCCGATGGCGCCCACATCTGGTACGGCAACCGCAGCGCCGCCAACGGCGCCGCCCTCGACGTCGACGTCACCACCGGCTACGGCCCGGAAATCGCCGCCATGCCCGCGCCGATCAAAGGGCAATATCTGGTGTATGTGAATTATTACGGCGGCGGATATCGCGGGGATGACGAAGGTGGGGATGAAGCGGTTCAGGCGCTGACCACGGCGCAGGTGACGGTGATTACTGAAGAAGGCACGCCGAGCGAGAAGATGGAAACGTTTGTAGTGCCGATGCGGACGGCGGGGGAACTGACGTTGGTGAAGTCGTTCAGTTATCCGTGAATCCGGCTAATCAGGAAAAACGCCGCAAAGCGCGTTGCCCTGATAACCATGCACAATCGGCCCCAGCATCATGAACGGCCCGCAGGCGTAGAACGGCGACGGTACCGTTTGTTTTGAATAGAGCAAAACAATTTCATTGCCGGACTCGTCACTGCCAAAGGACTGCTCGGAATACGACGTACACACGGGCAATTTCAGCGGAACAGGAATGATCAACGCCCAAACCGTGATGCCACACCATTCACGGGTAGGCGCTGATTGCGCGGTTCGGGTAATCGCTGGCGTGAGCGAACGAGCACTTAGAGCTTTGTACTCGTCAGTTCTGAGTGTGGTTTTCTCAGGCAAAGCCACGATGGCACCGACGCAGCCTGAGAGATAAAAACTCATCGCAGCGATCAGGATGACCGGTCCAAGCAGTGTGAAACGAGGGGCGAATCGCACGTTTTAACTTCCTTGTGAAGCGTTTCGGAACAGTGGTGCCCAGCTTGTTCGATTCCTTCCAAGCGAGAGGCGTAGCCTTTTTGCAGGCATTAAAAAGCCGGCTTGTGGGCGGCGTTATTTTTGATATTTTTCCTTATTTTATTGAGTTTTGTTGAGTTTTTTGTTCCTGTCCCCCCACTTGTCCCCCCATGTGCGCGCTGCGTAGCATTACGATCAGTGACGACGGCTTATTTTAACCATTCGCAATGTAGAGCGTGGGTGTCGGCGTTAAGGTCGGCGTGATCAGCCGATGGGCTGAGCGTCCGGCAAGTCTGCGGTCGGCATTCCCGCTCACCGTTTGGCTCCAATCTGTAGTTTATTTCCAGAGCATCAGAATAACTGAAGCTCCCTCATTCTTGCCGCGCTCTCTGGCAGTTTGCCGCTCCACCCCCTTGCAGGAGTGGGGTGGTAGGTTTCGGTATTAGTATTATTTATATATCCAATCTCTATACCACTCCATTACTCATACAGCTCACCAATGACAGGAACTTGAATACCCCATGGCTGAATCAACAAACCATCCCCACCACGCTTACCCACCGGTGAGCGGCATGAGCTCAATCATCCAGGCCTAGTTCATCCAGTGACAGGGGGGGCGAATCATCGCTGAACGTCTGCCACTGTAAAAATTTACAAAGTCCGCTGAGTTGATGAACCTACTCAGCGGATCATTCCCATGACACACCAGCCCAAGCGTCACCCCGGTAACAGCAATCTCCACCTGCATCACGAGAGCGCCTTTCGTGGGCTACCCGTGATGACTTCCCATGCACCCTTCATTACCGAATACCTCGAACGACTTCATGAAACCACTCAGCTAGCGCTGAGCGCTCATCGTCGGGTATTCGCGGTCCGTTTCGATCTACGTTTTCCAGACGACGACCTACCACTCGAATCAGACAACACCGTCATCTCCAGATTTGTCGATTCCTTGACCGTCAGAATCCAATCAGCACGGGAGCGCTCCAAGCGCCTGAATGGCTTTGCACATCAGACACAGGTGCGCTGGTGCTGGGTCCGGGAGATTGGGCGAGAGGGTCGGCCGCATTACCACTTCGTCTTACTGCTCAATAAGGATGCGTACCACACCGTGGGGCGCTTTCACTCTGCACAAGAGAACCTATACCGCCGCATCCAGTCGGCATGGGCCAGCGCGTTGGGAATTGTTGAAGACGATGCGGATGGCTTGGTGCATGTCCCTGCCAACGCCGAGTATCACCTCTCTCAAGGTGATCCCGTGGAGATGGATCGCTACTTCCATCGTGTGAGCTACCTCTTCAAAGCCGCGACCAAGGTGTACGGCAATCGCTGTCGTGTGTTTGGTTGCAGTAGAGGGTGAGCTACGGTGTTGAGGTCGGTATCGGGGTGATCCTTCCCCATGATATCCAAGACGGCAGGGCGCGAACTTTTCGCACTGGTCGCATTCGACGGGCAACTGCTTGAGTTCTATCGATCAGTCGATGAACTATTCCCCACTTCTGCACGGATGTCCTATTCCCTGACTGGCTGATTGCCACTGCCATGGTGGCCTTTTACTAGGAGGGCACCATGGCATCAATAATTGAAGTAACTCAGGATGTGGTTTACGAGCTGTCAGGCGAGAGGGGCATCATGCCAGCAGATTCGATTGTTCAGTCCCCATCTGCGCTAGAGGAGTCTCCCGCATTCAAGAGGGATGATGAAACCTATGCGACGTTGTTCACCGGGACTACCCAGGCTGGGGATGTCGTATGGCGCGTCACGGCAGATTACGGTTTCACAACTCCAAGCGTCGACGCGGTCGAGTTGGTGGAGTGCCCTGAAGGTTTCGAGATTATCCAGGGCTTAGCGGTTGAGATAGTTCAAGTTGAATCGGATGTCGCTTCGATTTGAGCCACTGCTTGCCACCTCATGGAAGCGCTGATCAGAAGCTGATAGCTGGGGGTTTCTTGTAGGGGCTATCAACAGGTATTTATCAGGTGCTAATCCTTAAAAGCAGCTTTAACCTTATTAAAACCGACAAAAACAGCTAAGATCTGCAGGTCTTTTTTTATCTGCAGATCTAGCTATGACTGACCGTTGGCTCAGCGTTGATGAAATTTCCGAACATCTCGGCGTCAGTAAAGACACCGTTTATGCATGGATCGGTAAACGCAGCATGCCAGCCCATAAGGTGGGTAGGTTGTGGAAGTTCCAAAAGGTTGAGGTGGATACCTGGGTCAAAGCTGGCGGAGCCAGTGACGAATCGCAGCAGGTGAAAAATGACGGCTGAGCGCTATCGTCTGTCATTCACCACGGGTGGCCTGTTCCTACAGGAGGCACCCCTGGTAGCCGAGCGCTATCTGAAGCTACGTGATTGGGAGCGTACCCGAGAGCAGGTGCGTGGTGAGAACCTGTTGCAAGTTCGTACAGCAGCTGCTGCGACACGTATCAGTAAGGAGTTGATCGCGCGTCTGGAGCTTTTGGATCCAGAGGAGCTGGAGTTTTTGGTAGATGGCAGCCTGCGCGAGCAAGGCTACCTTCTATGGGCTGCAACTTGCCGGCGCTATGCCTTCATCCGCGACTTCGCTTGCGAAGTTCTGCGCGAGCATTACCTGCTTATGCGCCGCCAACTCACGACAAGCGATTACGATGCCTTCTGCAATGCAAAAGCATTGTGGCATGCCGAGCTGGATGAATTGGCAGCGTCCACGCAAAGCAAATTGCGGCAAAACTTGTTCCGCATGTTGCGGGATGCCGACTTGATCAGCGCACAACACCAGATCCAGCCTGTGTTGATAACTCCAGCGCTGGCCCATTTACTGGCTCGCCACGATAACAAGCAATTGCTGATATTCCCGGCAACTGACCATGAACTTAAAAGGTGGCTGCAATGAGCCAAAAAATCAGTCAGCAGCCGCTGGCAGCCCGCTTTGAACACCTATTGAACGTCATGAGCGGTCAGCGCTTTCTGGAAATGAAGGGGCTGAATAATGATCTGCCGTTCTACATCTGCGAATTCAAGGCGGCCGAAGCCTTTGAGATACAACGCATGCAGCGGCAACTGGTCAACACGTTGGCCGGTCTGCGTATCGATTGTTTGCAGGGGCGTGGTGTAAAGGTATTGGAAGTCAGCCTGTACGATCTGTCCATCGACCTGCTAAAGGCTCGTGAGGGCAGTGACGAAGGTGTCAGCTTGTGGGAGCAGATCCGGGCGATTGAGCCCGATGTTGAAAAAGAAGGTCTGCTGGAGCTTTTGCAGGGTGTATTGGATATCAAGGAACACCTGGTCCCGGCTATTGGCGAACGAATTGCCCAGGCGGATTACGACGTGCTTTTCCTCTCCGGCATCGGTGAAGTGTTCCCCTATATCCGCTCGCACAATGTACTCAACAACCTACAAAGCACGGCAAAAGACAAACCCACGGTGATGTTCTTTCCCGGTGAGTATCGGCATTCGCTGGAGCAGGGCGCGTCACTGGAGCTGTTCGGCCTGCTGCACGATGACAAGTATTACCGTGCATTCAATATTTTCGAGTCTCAGGTGTAAGGAAGCAGTCAATGGAACTCAATGGCATTTTCAAAAACTCCGTCGGCCGCCCAATTGAAGGAGTGATCAAAGCTGACGACGAGACCAGCCTGTACAACGAGCTGAGCGAATACGTTCTCACTGATGAAGTTGCCAAGCGTCTTGAAAGCTTCCTCGATGCCTACACCGACTACCACCATGCCAATGGCGTCTGGGTGTCAGGCTTCTTCGGCTCGGGTAAGTCGCACCTGTTGAAAATGCTCGCCTTGTTGCTGGAAAACCGCCAGGTCGATGGCAGCACCGCGCTGGATATTTTCTTGCCCAAGATCAAGGCCGACGACGAGCTGCTGCGCGCTCAGCTCAAAAAAGCCGTCGCCATCTCCTCGAAAAGCATCCTGTTCAACATCGACCAAAAAGCAGACATCATCAGTAAGACCCAGATCGACGCCTTGCTCTCGGTGTTCGTCAAAGTCTTTAACGAGATGTGCGGTTACTATGGAAAACAGGGTTATATCGCCCAGTTTGAGCGCGATCTTGACAGTCGTGAACTGTTCCGTCCGTTCAGGGACGCCTACCAGAGCGTAGCCAACAAGACCTGGGAGCGAGGTCGCGAGCAGGCGCTGCTTGAGTCCGGCAACATCGCCAAGGCCTACGCCCAGATCACAGGTGAAGACCTGGCACAGGCCAAAGGCATCCTCGACAAATACCGCGCCCAGCACAGCGTCTCCATTGAAGACTTCGGCAATCAAGTCAAGGTATGGCTTGACAAGCAACCGGCCAATTTTCGTCTGAACTTCTTTGTCGATGAGGTCGGTCAGTACATTGCCGACAACACCAAACTCATGACCAACCTGCAAACCGTGGCTGAAAGCTTGGCCACCAAGTGTCAGGGCCGGGCATGGGTCATTGTCACCGCACAGGAGGATATGGACTCCGTGATGGGCGACATGAGCAAGCAACAAAGCAACGACTTCACCAAGATCCAGGCGCGCTTTGCCAACCGTCTCAAGCTCACCAGTGCCGACGTGGCCGAGGTGATCCAGAAACGCTTACTGACCAAGAACGACTCCGGTGCCGAGCTGCTGAAAACCGTATACAACCAGCAGCTCAACAACTTCAAAACCCTGTTCGACTTTTCCGACGGTGGACAGCACTATCAGAACTTCCGCGATCTGGAGCACTTCACCTACTGCTACCCCTTCGTGCCCTACCAGTTCCCGCTTTTCCAGTCAGCCATTCGTGGCATATCCATGCACAACGGCTTTGAGGGCAAGGCCAACTCGGTGGGCGAGCGCTCTATGCTCGGCGTATTCCGCGAAGTGGCCATGGCTATCGACAACGAGCCAGTGGGCCAGCTGGCCACTTTCGATCGGATGTTCGAAGGCATTCGCGGGGCGCTGAAAAGCGCTATTCAAAGCGCCATCAACAATTCCGAGCGGCACCTTGGCGACCCATACGCGGTGCGGGTGCTCAAAGCATTGTTCTTGGTCAAGTACGTCAAGGAGTTCAAAGCCACTCTGCGCAATCTCAATGTGCTGATGCTGGAGCGTTTTGGCGAAGACATTCCAGCCCAACGCAAGAAGCTGGAAGCGGCACTCAACTTGCTGGAGCAGCAAACTTACATCCAGCGCAATGGCGAGCTCTACGAGTACCTGACCGACGAAGAGAAGGACATCGAAGAAGAGATCAAAAACACTGAGATCGAATCCGCCGATGTCATCAAGGAACTGGAAACCTTACTTTTCGACGGGGTGATCAAGCAGCGCAAGGTCCGCTATGAAAACGGCCAGGACTACGCCTATGCGCGCAAAATGGACGACCGTTCGCTCAGTCGTGAGTTTGAATTGGCCATCCACATCGTCACTCCGCTTAGTGACAACTTCGATAACCTCACCGTGCAGCGCATGCAAAGCATGGGCCGCGATGAGCTGCGCGTGGTGCTGCCGGCTGATGCCCGGTTCTTGCAAGACCTGACCATGTACAAGCGCACCGAGAAGTACATTCGGCAGAACAGCAACACCCAGCAGGAGGCAGTCAAGCGCATTCTCGATGCCAAGGGCTTCCAGAATACCGAGCGACTTGCTGAGATACAGGAGCGTGCCAAGTACCTGCTCGGCCACGCGCAGCTGATCATCAACGCGGCAGATGTGGATGTATCCAGCAACGATGGCCAGACCCGCATCCTCAAGGGCTTCTTCCAGCTCATCGAAACCACCTATCCGAATCTGCGCATGCTGCGTGATGTCCCGTTCAGCGAGGCAGACATCGGCAAGTTCCTGCGACAGGGGCAGGATGGGCTGCTCGGCAACGACGCCACCAGCCTGAACGAGCCGGAGCAGGAGCTGTTGGCGTTCATCCAGACCAATGCGCGCAGTGGCGTGCGCACCACGGTGAAGAGCCTGCTGGAGCGTTTCGAGCGCAAAAGCTACGGTTGGTATTACGCGGCCATCCTCTGCAACCTCGCGCTGCTCTGCGCGCGTGGCAAGGTCGAGGTGCGTCAGGACAGCAACCCGCTGGAAGGCGACATCCTGGAGCGCAGCCTGCGCAATACCAACGCCCATCCCACCCTCGTGCTGGAGCCGCAGATCGAATTCACCGCTTCCCAGGTCCGGACGCTCAAGGATTTCTTCGCCGACTTTTTCGACAGGCCGGCCAGCAGCAACGAGGCTCGTGCCCTGGCCCGTGAAACCATTGATGCCATCAAGGATCTCGAGCTGGAGCTGGCCGAGCTGCACGGCCAGAAGGCTCAGTATCCCTTCCTCTCTGCCTTGGATGGGGTGCTGGCAACCCTCAAGGAAATCGCCGCCAAGAATCCCAGCTGGTTCCTGACTGACCTGTCTCGTGCAGAAGATGCTCTAGTCGATACCAAGGAGCAGATCGTCGATCCGCTGCAGCGCTTCATGCGCAGCCCGCAGCGGGAGATCTACGACCAGGCCCGTCAATTAGTGCAGGAGCAGCAGGACAACTTCACCTATGTGAACGTCTCTGAGGTCGAGGCGATCCGGGTCATTCTGGCCGACAGCAAGCCCTGGCAGGGTAACCGCCTGCAGCAGACCAGGCCGCAACTGGAGGCGCTCCAGCTGGCCATCGCCAACCAATTGGCCAGCGAGCAGCAAGCCAGCGAGCAGTTGCTCGACGAGCTGGAACTGCGCCTGGGCGGTGCTGACGGTTACGAGGGGCTGAGTACCGAGCACAAGGCGAAACTGGCAGCCCCCTTCAGTGAGGCTCGCCAGGCCCTGAAAGGGCAAAAACTGATCGCGGTGATTCGTGATCAGCGCCGGCGTTTCGAGGATGAGCGATACCCGCAAATGTTGCTCACGCTCGAACAATTGGGCCGCCCGCAACCAGTGCAGCCCGAACCGTCTCCGCAGCCCAACAAGGAGCTGACGGGAGGTGGCGATTTGCCGCCCGACCAGCCGCCGTTGAAAGTGGCGGAGCCACGCATCGTGCAGGCTCGCCAGATCAAGGTCGGTTACACCAAGCCTTGGCTGGCCAGTGAGGCCGAACTGGACGACTACCTTCAGAAGCAGCGCGAAGCCTGGCTGAGGGAAATCCAGGCCGGCAACCGCGTGCAGATTTGATTCTGTAACTAATTCAAGTGACCCGATTTCTGCGGGCCACTCCTAAGTTGAGAGTGCCCGGCCGAGTGCCGGGAGCAGGAGAGTTGGATAGATGGAAACCGCCAAGCTGAAGAAGTTTGCCCAGGCTGCACGCACCGAGCTGCGCAGGCAGGTCAAAACCAAGTTGATCCAGGTGTTACACGCCAGCAGCGCTGCGCGCCGCGAGAATCCGCAGACTGTGGCCCAGCTGGAAAGGCGGATTCAGGAGTCCAGCAAGGAGCAGGTGATCGAGAAGGTCGCCTACATCTGGTTCAACCGCTTCTGCGCCCTGCGTTTTCTCGATGTGAACGGCTTCACCAATCCCCGTGTGCTGACGCCCATGGAAGGCCAAATCACCCCGGAAATTCTTGCCGAAGCGAAGATGGGGCATCTGGACGAGGAGCTGGTCGCCGGCAAGACGCGGCAAAAGATTCTGGATCTGCTGGCCGGCAAGGCACCCAGTTCAGATCCTCAAGGCGAGGCTTATCGCCTGTTGCTGGTGTCGGCGTGCAACCACTGGTACGGGCACATGCCCTTCCTCTTCGAGCAGATCGACGACTACACCGAACTGCTGATGCCTGAGGACTTGCTGTCGCAAGGCTCCGTCGTTACCAGTCTGCGCGAGGTGATGAGCGAGGAGGTCTGTCAGGACGTTGAGGTCATCGGCTGGCTCTACCAGTTCTACATTGCGGAGAAGAAGGATGAGGTCTTCGCTGGATTGAAGAAGAACATCAAGATCACGGCCGAAAATATCCCCGCAGCGACGCAGCTGTTTACTCCGCACTGGATCGTCCGTTATCTGGTTGAGAACTCGTTGGGCCGGCTGTGGCTGCTGAACCGTCCGCAGTCCAAGCTGGCCGCGAAGATGGACTATTACATAGCGCCGGAAGACCCCGAGACGGATTTCCTGCGCATCTCGCGTCCGGAAGAAATCCGCATCTGCGACCCAGCCTGCGGGTCGGGGCATATGCTGACTTATGCCTTCGATCTGCTCTATGCGATCTACGAGGAAGAGGGCTATGACCCGACCGAGATCCCGGCGCTGATCCTGGCCCATAACCTCTATGGGGTTGAGATCGACGAGCGTGCCGGCGCACTGGCCGCCTTTGCGCTGGCGATGAAGGCAGCAGCTAGGCTGGGACGGCGACGTTTCCTGCGCCTAGAAGTACAGCCCAATATCTGTGTGCTGCAGAACGTTAGTTTCACCCAGGATGAGCTGCGTGAGGTGGTTGCCATCATGGGGCGTGACTTGTTCACGGACGAGTTGCGCGAGACCCTGATGCAGTTCGAGCAGACGAAGAACTTTGGCTCGCTGATCGTGCCGAAGCTGCGTGATCCGGCAGAGGCGCTGCGTGCTGTGGCGGTCCGGGATTTCGGGGGCGATCTGCTGCTGAAGGAGGTTCAGGAGCGAGTGGTGACCGTGCTGCGCATGGCTGAGGTGCTCTCGTCCAAATACCATGTGGTGGTGGCCAATCCGCCGTATGCGGGCGCCAAGGGCCTAAATGGTGAACTCGGTGCTTGGATTAAGAAAGCCTACCCTGAAAGCAAATCTGACTTGATGACTTGCTTCATGGAGCGGTCGCGCATCTTGCTCGAGCCGCGCGGTTATTGGGGGATGATCACGCTACCAGCATGGATGTTTCTTGGATCATACGAGAAGCTCCGAAATCGTTTGCTTGTGAAGTCTACGTTTGAGTCACTTGTCCACCTCGGTCGCGGGATCTTCGGGGCTGACTTTGGTAGCGCCGCGTTTGTTCTATCGAAACGAACACCGACCGAGACACACCATGTTCATTTTCGGCAACTTTTCGAAGATCACGTTCAGGTTCGTCCATCAGAAACTATTCGGGAGCTTTTCTTCGACAAGGATTATGGGCGGTTTGTCACCCCCCAGAAGCAACTTAGCCTAATTCCTGGTGCGCCCCTTGCTTACTGGGCAGAACCGGCAACTCTGAACGCATTCGCGAAAGATAAGCGCGTGCAGGAGATCGGCACTGCCCGCCAAGGCATCGCTACTGCGGATAATGACCGATTTTTGAGGCAGTGGTTTGAGGTCGGTCATTCCAATATCTCATTTGACAGCGCCGACATGGCTGCTTTTCTGATGAGCCGCAAGCGCTGGCTACCACATAAGAAAGGCGGAGAGTTTCGCCGGTGGTCGGGAAACAACGACTACATCCTCGACTGGAAAAATGGTGGCTTTGACATTGTTAACAACGACAAGGCTCGCGCGCAAAATATCGATTTTTGGTTTCGGAAAGGTGTTACTTGGTCTCACACAAGCTCGGGCTCGTTCAGTGCGAGGGTTTCAGAAGGTGGATTTTCCTTCAACTGTGAAGGCCCAACTCTCTTCACAGACGACCCGGATGTTGCCTTGGGGATGTTGTGTTCAAACGCTGTCCTCCACTTTATGAAGATTATGAACCCGACTCTTCATTTTCTTGTGGGGTCTGTATCTGTCCTACCTGTTCCGCAGCATCTTAATGCGGATCAAATTCGTGGCGTAGCAAAGAAACTCGAGCACATCGCCACGTCAGACTGGGACGCCTACGAAACTTCTTGGGATTTCACTAAGCTCCCGCTGCTTTCGCCGGATCATCGGACCGAAACGCTGGAGGCCAGCTATGCCCACCTGCGTGCACATTGGCAGGGCATGAGGGATGAAATGCAGCAGCTAGAGGGTGAGAACAACCGCATCTTCATCGACGCCTATGGCTTGTCAGAAGAGCTGACACCCGAGGTGCTGCTTGAAGAGATCACCCTCACCTGCAACCCCGCCTATCGCTACGGCGTGAAGGGCGCCGAGGACGACCGCGAAACCCGCCTGCTGGCCGACACCATGGCCGAGTTCCTCTCCTACGCTGTAGGCTGCATGTTCGGCCGCTACAGCCTCGACGCGCCGGGCCTGATCCTCGCCAACCAGGGTGAACGGCTGGAGGACTACCTCGCCCGCGTGCCGGAGCCGACATTCATGCCGGATGAGGACAACGTCATCCCTGTGCTCGACGGTGAGTGGTTCGCCGATGATGTGACCGAGCGCTTCCGCCAGTTCCTGCGCGTGACCTTTGGTGAGGAGCACTACGAAGAAAACCAGGCCTTTATCGAAAAGGCGCTGGGCAAGGACGTGCGCAAGTACTTCCTCAAGGATTTCTATGCCGACCACGTCAAACGCTACAAGAAGCGCCCGATCTACTGGCTGTTCTCCAGTCCTAAGGGTACGTTCAGCGCACTCGTCTACCTGCATCGCTACCGCGCTGACACCGTCAGCGTAGTGCTCCAGTACTTACGCGACTTCCGCAAGAAGCTCGCCGCGCGTCTGGACTACCTCCAGCAGGTGGCCATTAGTACTTCTGCCAGCCAGGGCGAAAAAACCAAGTCCAACAAGGAAGCCGAGACCATCAAGAAGCAGCTGCTGGAGCTGGACGACTACGAACGCGAAACCCTCTATCCGCTGGCCACCGAGCAGGTTCAGCTGGATCTGAGCGATGGCGTCAAGGTCAACTACCTCAAGCTGGGGGTTGCTCTGAAGAAGATCCCGGGACTGGAAGCCAAGGAAGACTGATATGGCAGGCCGCTTTGAAAAGGCGATCACGATGCGCCAGGCGATACGCAACATCGATGACCGGACGTTTCTGTTACCGGCGATCCAGCGCAACTTCGTCTGGTCGACGCAGCAGATCTGCACGCTCTTTGACTCCCTAATGCGTGAGTATCCCATCAACACGTTCATGATGTGGGATGTGACGAGTGCGGAGATCAAGAACAAATACCGCTTCTACAGCTTCCTGACTGACTACTGCCAGCGCTTCAAGGAGTCCAACGACTATGTCCCGACCCAAGGGGATTTTAAGGACTTCAAGGCGGTCATAGACGGGCAGCAGAGGCTGACGTCAATCTATATCGGCTTGAAAGGAACCTATGCCTACAAGCAGCCTCGAGTCTGGTGGCCCAACACGCGCAACGATCAGGTTCTCCCCCCACGCCGGCTCTACCTCAACTTGAGCAAGGGCGTTGAAGGGGATGACAACGAGTCGATGGCCCAGTACGACTTCCGGTTCCTGACTGAGAAGCAGATAGCAGCTTTCAAGAATGCCACCACCTCGTATTGGTTCGAGGTGGGCAAGGTCTTGAGCCTACCCGATGTGCGCTCTGATGATGAGATCCTGATGGAGGTTGTGCTGCCTTACTTGACGGAGCAAGGGCTGGTTACTAACAGGTTTGCAGTCAAGACGTTGAATCGTCTGTACCACCTCATCCGGCGAGAGGAGGTCATCCACTACTACAACGAGGAAAGTCAGGATATCGACCATGTCCTAGACGTGTTCATTCGTACCAATAGCGGTGGTACGCCGTTGGCGTTCTCCGACCTGCTGATGTCTATCGCCATTGCCAACTGGCAGGGCGATGCGCGTAAGGACATCGACGAGCTGGTCGCTGAGGTCAGACAGAGTTCGGAGATGCAGTTTTCGATTGGCCGTGACTGGATACTAAAGACCTGTCTGATGCTGATCGATGCCGATGTGCGGTTCAAGGTCAAGAACTTCGATGCTGATCAGGTCGGCGTCATCCAGGCACAATGGCCGCAGATCCGGGCCTGTATCATTGCAACCTTCAAGCTGCTGCGCCTGTTCGGGCTGAATGACCATTCGCTGAGAGCAAAGAATGCCGTCATCCCGTTGGCCTTCTACCTGTACAAGCAGACATTCCAGGACAAGCCGCTTTATCTCAGCATCAATAACATCAACCATTTGCGCGATGAGCGCCTGGCGCTATCGCGCTGGTTGCACATGGTGCTGCTGCGCGGGGTGTTTGGCGGTCAAGCCGATGGTGTGCTCACGAGAATGCAGCGTCTGCTTGCCAAGCACCTTGGCAAGAAGGCATTCCCTCTGGACGAAATCATCGAAGCATTCACTGCGACCAACAAGGATCTGCGCTTCGACGAGGCGTACCTCAGAGGGCTGCTCGACATCCAGTATGGGGACTCGCGGTGCCGTTCGGTGCTGAGTCTATTGTTCCCCGAAATCAACGAAAATCTGCAGCTGGACGTCGATCACCTGCATCCGCAGAGCGCCTTCACCAAGGCGGAGCTTTCCAATCAAGGCTTCCTCAAGAGTGATCCCGAGTTAATGGTGTTCTACCGGAACCCGCTCAACTGGAACTCGATTGCCAACCTGCACCTGCTGAATGCCTCGCAGAACCGCTCGAAGAAGGATATGCCGCTGATCGAATGGCTAGCCGAGAAGGGTTCTGGCATCAAACCGGCCGATCTGCTGCTGGAAGAGAGTGATAGCCTGGGTTTTGAGGACTTTAAGGCTTTCTGCAATGCACGGCGTGAGGCACTTTTGCAGCGCTTGCGTTGCAATGTGGTGGTCAGTGGGCCACTACCAGCACCTGAAGAGGTGCTGGATGAAGAGGAAGAAATCGAGGCTGTGGCATGAGCAACCCGAAGATCACCCAGGCGCTTACCAACCTGTTCGAGAAGCAACGCATCGTCTTCTGGTACGACAATCGCCAGGAGTTCCGTGCTGATTTCGAAGCCTTGGAGCTGCCAGGTGTCGAGAAGATCGAGCTGGCCAACAACGAGTTTGGCGTGAAGTACCGCATCCTGCGCGAGCAGCCGGTGCAGAAATTTCTGCTCTACCGCGAAGGTGCCGAGCCGCCACATCTGGAAAACTGGCTGCTCGATGTGCAGTTGGCCAGTGGCAACAGCTTCCGTACCGATCAGGTCGCCCTGTGGCTGGCCGAGCTGGAGCTGGGGCAAGATGGCTATCAGCTGCTGGAAGCGCATGTTGCGTTCTTTGAGTCAGCCAGGCGGCGTGAGGATCTACTCAAACTGATGCAGCAGGGGGACTCGGACAACATGCTCCGCCTGAAGATGCTTGCGGTCTGCGCCGATACTGAGCAGCGCCTTGATGTAATTCTGGAGGCGCTGCTGGCCGAGCTGGCCAGTACCGGCGATGCGCGGATCAAGCTGATCGAGAGCAGTGGCCTGAGTAGTTTCCTGTGGGAGCAGATGAAACGTGCCTACGGCTATGTCTCGGAGCAGCCTGGCTTGCATGATTTCGTCATCGAGCTGTTCAAGGCATGCTTCCTGATGGGTACCGACCCGGAGCACAAGGCACGCTTGTCGGCTGAGTCGCTGGTATTCCTCAAGCGTTGGAAGGACAGTCGCTCTCATGAGAGTAGCTTCGAGCTGCTCTCCGCGCAGTGTGCCGAAGTACTGCAGATCGGTGACCGGTTGCATGGACTCGATTACCGCAAGCTGATGGAGCTGGATTACTTCGAACTGATCGACCGCAAGATCCTTAGCGAGCTGGTTCGTGCAGTAGTAGCGAGGACAGTGACCGCGCTGGA
The DNA here is from genome assembly GCF_029959775.1 of Pseudomonas sp. PS01270. Lineage (NCBI taxonomy): Bacteria > Pseudomonadati > Pseudomonadota > Gammaproteobacteria > Pseudomonadales > Pseudomonadaceae > Pseudomonas > Pseudomonas sp. PS01270. The sequence goes on from NZ_JASCPT010000007.1 coordinate 28,835, forward strand.
AGTGGAGCAGTGGGTACGCCAGCGTCGACAGAGCCACTGGTTTACTCACTTCGAGGATGTCTACCTGGCGGTTGACCATGCCGCGCAGTTCCTGCAGTTGCTGGATGCGGCGAAGCTGGAAATGACTTCGCTGAGCGATGGCGTGGAGAAGTATGCGCAGAACTGGTATCGGCTGGATCAGCTGTACCGCAAGTACGTCTATCACGCCCGCGAATCGGGGCAGGCCTCGTTGCTGGAGGAGCTCAACACCCAGGTCGAAAACCAGTACACCAACAATTTCCTGGTGCGTCTCAATGACCGCTGGCAGCAGCACGTCGATGCCGCCCAGCGCTGGGAAGCCGCTCCGGTCATGTTGCAGCGGAATTTCTTTGGCCGCTATGTGAAGCCATTCATCGAGCGCAAGACCAAGGTCTGCGTGGTGATCTCCGATGCATTCCGCTTCGAGGTTGGCGAGGAGCTGCAGAGCCTGATTCGCCGCGAGGATCGCTTCGAGGCCGAGCTCGAGCCGGCACTGTCGATGCTGCCGAGCTATACCCAGCTGGGCATGGCGGCGCTATTGCCCAACCAAGCGCTGCAGCTGGCTGAAAACGACAGTGGTGACGCCATGGTGAATGGGCAGAGCGCTCAGGGGGCGGTCAATCGCGGCAAGATCCTCGCGGCAGCCGTGCCGAACTCTGCGGTAGTGCTGGCTAAGGATCTGCTGGCCATGAACCAGGCCGACTCCCGGGCGCTACTACGTGACAACGATGTGCTCTACGTCTATCACGACCTGATAGACAAGACCGGCGATACCCGTGACACCCAAGAGCGAGTGTTTGCGGCGGCGGAGGAAACCCTTTCCGAGCTGGTTCGCCTGGTGAAGAAGCTGACCAATGCCAATGCCAGCAATCTGCTGATCACTGCGGACCACGGCTTCATCTACCAGAATCGTCCCTTGGAGGAGAGCGACTTCCTCAGCAACGAACCGGATGGTGATGAGGTGCTGTATCGCGACCGGCGCTTTGTGCTGGGGCGTGGCCTACGCAGCCAAGCCGGTTTCAAGACCTTCAGCCCCGACCAGTTGGGCCTAGAAGGGACTCTGGAAGTGCAGATACCCAAGTCCATCAACCGCCTGCGCCTGAAAGGTTCCGGCAGCCGTTTCGTGCATGGTGGGGCGACGCTGCAGGAAGTAGTGATTCCGGTCGTCCGCATCAACAAGAAACGCCAGAGCGATGTGGGGCGCGTGGAAGTAGAGTTCATTGGCGGTGGCGGCAAGACCATCACCACCGGGCAGTTGGCCGTGGTGCTGTATCAGACCGAGGCAGTCACCGAGAAGAAGCAACCACGCCGACTGCGTGCAGGCCTGTATACCCTGGACGGTGAACTGATCTCTGACGCGCACGAACTGACCTTCGACTTCGCATCGGAGAATCCGCGTGAGCGCGACCTGTCGGTACGCTTCATTCTCAGCCGCAAAGCGGATGAGGTGAACAATCAGCAGGTGGAGCTGCGGCTTGAGGAGCAGGTGGAAGGCACTTCGCATTTCACCCGGTACAAGGTCACTCGGTATACGATTCGTCGTTCGTTCACCAGTGAATTCGACTTTTAAGTGGGAGCCTTCATGAGTCAGCTCGATGACAAAATCAACCAGCATTTCGCCGGTCTGGTCGTCCGCAAGGACCTGGTCAAGGCGGTGAAGGGCAACGCTATCGTGCCCTCCTATGTGTTGGAGTACCTGCTGGGTCAATACTGCGCCACTAACGACGAGACCACGATCCAGACCGGCATCGAGACGGTCAAGGAGATCCTGCGCAAGCACTACGTGCATCGCAACGAAGCCGGCCTGGTGCGCTCGACCATCAAGGAGAAGGGCCGACACAAGGTTATTGACCGTATTAGCGTCTCATTAAACGACAAGGATGACGTGTACGAGGCTGAGTTCGCCAACCTAGGCATCAAGAAGGTGCTGATCGACTCCAACACCGTCAAGGCCCACCAGAAGCTGCTGGTAGGTGGTGTTTGGTGCATTGCGGATGTGGAGTATGAATACACCGAGGACAAGTCTGCCTCACCTTGGATTCTGGCCTCGCTAAAGCCAATTCAGATTTCCCGTTTTGATTTCGACGCCTATCTGGAGGCACGTAAGCAGTTCACCACTGATGAGTGGATTGACCTGCTGATCCAGAGCGTAGGTTTCAATCCGCAGATGTTCGGCAAACGTAATAAGCTCGCTCAGCTTATCCGCCTCATCCCGTTCTGCGAGCGCAATTACAACCTGATCGAGCTGGGGCCGAAGGGCACCGGCAAGTCGCACGTTTACTCCGAGTTCTCACCCCACGGCATTCTTATATCCGGTGGCGAAGTCACAGTTCCCAAGCTGTTCGTACATAACGGCACGGGTAAGCTCGGTCTGGTGGGTTACTGGGATGTAGTGGCTTTCGATGAGTTCGCCGGCAAGCAAAAGCGCGTTGACAAGGCGCTGGTGGATATCATGAAGAACTACATGGCCAACAAGTCGTTCTCGCGGGGAGTGGAGACCTTGGGAGCAGAGGCCAGTATGGTGTTTGTGGGTAATACCGATCACACCGTGCCGTACATGCTTAAGCACACAGATCTGTTCGACCCGCTGCCTGAAAAATTCCACGATTCAGCCTTTCTCGATCGTATTCACAGCTACATCCCTGGTTGGGAAGTGGATGTCATCCGTGGCGAGATGTTCTCCAGTGGTTACGGTTTCGTGGTGGACTACCTGGCCGAGATCCTGCGCTCACTTCGTAGTCATGACTACTCAGATCGCTACAAGGGACAGTTCACGCTATCCGACGATATTTCGACGCGCGACCGCGATGGCATCAACAAAACCTTTTCTGGTTTGATGAAGATCCTGTACCCGCATGGCGAGACGACAGACGCCGAAGTAGAAGACGTATTGCGCACCGCAATTGAAGGGCGAAAGCGGGTGAAGGATCAGTTGCTACGCATTGACGCGACCTATCCGGCAGTTCGTTTTGCCTACCAGGGGGCTGATGCTCAGGAGCGTTTGGTGCGCACTCTGGAAGAGGATGAGTATCCTAATCAATACCATCGTCGGGGCGCGACTGAGGTTTCTACTGCAGACTTACCTCAAGTCGGCACTGACCATTTGGCGTTTATCGAGGCAGCGCCAGCCACGCAAGGGCCAATCTTACGCCCTAGCAATCCTGTGCCTGTGGAGCCAGTGCTGAAAGAGCAGCATTTGGTCTTCCAAGAAAATCAGCGAGGACTGAGTTTTGACAAGTTGTTCAGTCCCTATCTGGTAGGTGCCAAGCGCATCATCATCACAGACCCCTATCTTCGTATGTTCCACCAGTTGCGCAACTTGATGGAACTGATGGAGACCATTAGCAAGCTGCAAGGCCCGGAAGATGAGGTGGTGGTTCATGTGGTGACCGTTGAGGATGATTCCAATGGTGATCGTCAGACCGAAAGCCTGCAGAAGATCGCTGATGCTTGTACCGGTGTTGGCATCCAGTTCAGTTGGGCCTACGACACTAGCGGCACCAAGCATGATCGAGACATCACAACCGACACGGGTTGGAAGATAGTGCTTGGTCGTGGCTTGGATGTTTTTCAGCGCTTTGAGCTGAATGATGCCTTCAGCTTTGCGAATCGGCTCCAGCAGCATCGGCAGTGCAAAGAATTCAGTGTGACCTTTGTGCGGGTTGGCCCGGCAGCTTGTTCGTAGGTTTTACGACGATTAGGCAAAGGCAGAGGCAGAGGCAGAGGCAGAGGCAGAGGCAGAGGCAGAGGCAGAGGCAGAGGCAGAGGCACTCTGATTGGTGTTCGCGACACGACTAAAGAAAAAAAGCTAGGCCGACTGCGGGCGCCATTGGGCGTGGGGAAGCCATAGTTTCGGCTGCAGCAGGAGCTGAGTACAACCGCTAGTTCACGAAAAAAATAAGTGAGGGGAGTTAGCCTGCCGATGACCGCCCCGGCATCAGCCAAGGGCAGTCTATCGGGCGGTGTGAGCCTAGGAGTTACAGGTAACCTCGTTCGGCCAAAGAGACACAGCCTTCAAGGCCCACCACCACATGATCCAATATCCGAGTACCAACCATGTTGAGGGCGTTCTTGAGGGTGGTGGTCAGCGTACGATCGGCCAGGCTGGGTTCGGGATCTCCTGAAGGATGGTTATGCACCAGGATCACGGCGGCAGCGTTGTATTCCAGGGCGATTTTGACCACTTCCCGTGGATACACGTCGGCCCCATCCAGGGTGCCTCTGAATAGTTCTCGAAAACCGATCACCCGGTGCTTGGCATCGAGCAACAGCAAAGCAAAGACTTCGTACTCGTGGTATTGCAGCAGTGTTTGCAGGTGGCTGAAGACCTGCTTGGGCTCAGTCAATGCCCTGCCTTTAGACAGACGACTCATCGCCAGTTGTTGAGCCATCTGCAGGATGTCAGCTTCGGTGACCGGGGACTCCATGACGTAGGTGCCAGTCGTTTCACCGGCTATGAGTTTGTGATATTTCATGCGGGTATTCCTGTGCAAATGAGTGAGAGCGCTGGGAATGTCGAGAGGGGCGTTACTGGATGAAGCGCCTTCCGTTGTGTTGGGTAGCCTGGGATTCCAGCTTTTGGGCGAGTGAGGGTTTGGTAGGTGCTGCCAGTTGAGCTTGGGGCTCTAAAAGGCTGGGCTGATCTTCAATGGCGGGGAAGAACTCCTCGACGATGGCGCCTGTGTCCTCCTCACTGTCTTCAAAGGCTCCGTTGTTGAAGCCCTGTCGTCCCGCGTGATCCAAGGCGCTCTGGTCAAAGCCAGAGATTTGTCGGGCTTCATCAAGCTGCTTGGCTTCCAGCAAGGCGTCTTCCATGCTCAAGCCACTGCGCACAGTGATGTCCACGTAGAAGATCGGCGTGCCATGGCTTTGGCGGGTGGACTTGCCGCGCAGGCGTAGCTCCAGTGGCAGGCAGGCCAGACGGTTACCGGAGATGGCTTGGAAATACTGCAGGCGTGCAGCCAGGGTGCGGATGCTGTTAAAACCGGTGGTGCGAAACACAAAGCTGCCCAGTGGATCGTCGTCGCCAATCACCACGTTCAGTCGGCCGTAAGGCTTGCAGGCATTGCCTTGGGCCAGTGAGCAGCCATCCGGTGAAGGACAGGGTAACGACTGGATGCCGTCCTTGGTCAAACGCTTGCAGGTCTCACCATTGCCGACGCACACCGGCCGGCCGGTGTTACGGTCGAAAAGACTGTAGTCAGCCCGAAAGTTGAGGTCCGGCTCGTTGAATAGCAGCCGAATCGGAATGCTGCGCAGCTTGCCGTCCTGGCCATTGCGCAGTTCCTGATTGAGCGGGTGCGGCAGCCAGCCGTCGTGGCTCTGTACTTGCGAAGTAATAGTGAACTGATCATCTTTCTCCGGCAGACGTTTGCCGTTTTTCTCGACGACCTTGCCGATGGAGATACGTCCGAGTACCGGAGGGGTGATTGCCAGACCTTTGAGCATGATGAATCTCCTGCATCTGAAAATAAAAAAGCCACCGGGACGTAAACGGGCCAGGTGGCTTGGGTGACGGGGAATGGATCAGCTGATCAGAAAGCGGCGACTGCCAGTTTTGATCTTGGGGTAGCGGGCCTGCAGGTAGGGTTTGTCCTTGAGCATCTGTTCGACATCCAGACCAATGCTGTCCTTAGGCTTTTTCCAACTGATATAGCCTTCAGCAAACTCTGCACGGGAGGCTTCACCCATGGCCTGCTGCAGGACCTGCTTGAGCTGCGCCTCGCGCGTCTCTTGCTGAGCAATGCTCTGGCGAACAGCCTTGAGCTCCAGGTAGGTGCTGGCCAACTCCGTGTACTGACTGAAATCCAAGGTCTGACCGTTGTCCTCGGGGTAAAGGCAGCGCAACGCCGCTTCGGCTGAAGCCGTACCGTCGGCCGGTGGTGGGGTGTCACTGATCACGTAATCCCAGAACAGCCGCTCCAGGTCAATTAGTCGTGCAATCATCGACTCATCCCGTTCGATGCGATGGATCTCCAGGTGTTGGCCACCCAGCAGCACCGCAACATCCGCTGCCTGTTTACCCGTCACGGCCAACTGATGCATGACCTGTAACTGCACATACTCCGGCACGCCCTCTTTCCAGAGGCGCGCGCCGTTTATGCCAGCAGTTTTACATTCAAGGATCTGCACATCGTCTGCGCCGATGACCTCTCGATCGATGTTGGCCAGCATCCAGGGCAGTTTAGGATCAGGATGCTGCAACACGGCATTGATGCGTCGTACTCTGTGACCACTGCGCTTGGTGTAGTGGGTCGCGACAATCGGTTCCAGGATGTTGCCCCAGTAAGCTGGGCTCTCTTCATCATTGGGATCGAGCTTGGGCAGCGAGGTATCACGCTCGGTTTTCTCCAGCCACAGTTCCAGCTGGGATTTGTAAGGATTAAGCCCGACGGCAGCGGCGGCATCCGAGCTGCCGATGCCTTGTTTACGCACGGCCAGCCAGTCCTCACGCAGCAGTTGTTTGGTTCCCACCAGGCGCAAGGCAGGACGGGGTTTTCTGCTGGGTTGTTGCAGGGTTTGCATTGCCATGATGGTTTCCTGTGCGGCATAAAAAAAGCCCGGCCAGCAGGAGCTGACCAGGCGCTTTAATAGTTAAGTAAGTGAGTGGGGCTAGGCGGCGAGTTGCAGCGCTGCGTTCAGTGCACGCTCTTTGAGGGCTGCTCCAGCCCCAAACCACGCAGAGTCCATTCGGTATTCGGTACTCCTGGCGCGTCGCTCGTGATCGACATACTCCGTCACGGCGTTGAGCAAGCCCCACGCAGTTCCTTGAGCTGATTCAAGCGTCGCTCCACGACCTTGGCCTTCGTACAGCCCTTGGACTTTGCGCAGTGCTCGCTCATTCGGAAGCACTTCCGGCAGCTTGCTATTGGGGGCCACATCACACAGCACATTCATGAAGAAGCCCATCGCCTCATGCCACTGCACCTTGCGCTCCGCTAGTGCGCGCATGCGGTACATAAATTCATCCCATTGCGAGACGGCGATGCCCAGTTGTTTCTTCACGGCCTGCGGATCAAAGCGCGTGTTGTGCGGCACCTTGATTGCGCGGGTAGCGCCGTTCAGGGAGATGGTCAGGGTGTTGTTGCAAACTACACGCACGGTGGTCGGGGTCGCGGTGGTGGCCAGAGTACCGTCACAGGAGGTTGCTAGCAGTAGATAGCCATTGACCTGATCATTCCCCTTCAACGCGGTTGTCTGTCCCGTCCTGGCCAGAGCCCAGAACTTGCGGCCACCTTTGAGTATTCCAGCTGTTTCCAACTCGTAGCCGGAGACCTCAGTCAGATCCCGGTAGAACTCCAGCACCTCACGAGGCTGCACCACCTGGTAACGGTTGGAAACCACTGACAAGGGCGCCTTGGTGTCGGAACGATACAGCACCTTCTGTTCCGGAAAGGAGTGAATCGTGCCCAGGTTGCCGACAGTGTCGGCCTTGAAGTGAACAGGACTTTCCTGAATCTGCCAGTTCATGCCGGCTTCGCGTTGCCAGACTTCGAGTGGTTGTTTTTGCGTCAGGCGGTTACCCAGACCATGCCAAGGGGTAGCGCCAACGTAGGCCATTTGTTCGACGAGATGAGCCATGGGAGTGATTCCTTTGGGTGCGTGCTGGCATAAATGCTGCGCATCGCGCAGCACTGGCCGAAGAATGTTGTAAGAGGATTAGGCTGGTAGGTTGAAGCGATGATTGCAGGCGAGGCACAGGTTGTTGGCGAACACATGGCGATCGAGTTTTTCACCGAGCTGAGCACCGAGGGCGCAGCCGCCCACGCCTCCGGCGAGCCCGCCGAGAATGGCTCCTGAGACTGAGCCGAGGGTGACACCGATTGGACCGGCAATAGCACCGACAGAGGCGCCGACCTGGGCTGCTGTCAGAGCGGCGCTCGCACCACGAGCGGCTCCGCCGACGGTTCCAACAGCTGCGCCAATCTTCATGGCTGTTTGTAAAGATGCGATCTTGGGGGAGTTACACAGAGGACATTGCAATGACATGGTTCTGAGCTCCATGGGGTGGATGTCATGGCAGTGATGTAGGACTGAATGTTCTTTTAATGTGATCCTTCGTGGATCGGCTATTGCTGCTATTGCTGCTATTTCGTAGCAGCAATAGCAGCAATAGCTCAGCTTGTGAGGCTTGCCCTGAAGGCTGATCATTGCTTCTAGATCAATTTTTGTCGCTCGCGTCAAGAGGTCTGCTTGAGTAAAAAACTACATTAAGCAGATGGTCAAATGACCCATGGGGATCGTTATAGATTCGCTCATCGATTAGGAACTTGAGGCAAAAACGATGAGCGTAACGGGCATGACAAGCTGTGTTTCTAGGGTGCTGAGGTTGAAGCATGTACAGGAACGAGTTGGACTGGGTAGGTCCACAATTTACGATCGGATGAATCCGAAGTCGCCAAGGTATGACAGTACTTTCCCCAAGCCGATCAAGCTGGGCATCGCTGCGATAGGTTGGATTGAGGCTGAGATTGATGCCTGGATTAAATCAAGGATTACTGCTGGATGGGGAAGCGCTTCAGGCAGAGTTGTGCCTGAGAGCGGGAAATCAGCGGGATGCTACAGCGGCAGTCAAGGGACTGATGAGGTGCAGCAGTGAGTATCGTCCTGAGTGCAGTGAAGCTTCATGAGAGTCTCCCGAGGGTAGGGGCACGCTTTCCGCGCTTTGTTCCTTGTGCCCTGCTAGCAGCTGCAGTTAATGAGGCGGAAAAAAATGTCCAAGCCCCGAGGGCGCTAATATTCTCAGGTGCGTTGACGGCTATTTCACTGGTGTGTCAGGGGCTAATAGATGTTCGCAAACCAACTGGCCAGTGTGTCCCGACATCCTTAATGTTGTTGACAATAGCTGGGTCGGGCGAGCGAAAGTCGACTGCGGAAAATGTTTTTTTAGGTCCAATTCGTGAATTTCAGCGCTTGGAGTATAAAAGATACCAAGAAGCTGTTGTCGAGTGGAATGTTCAGCTAGAAATTTGGAAGGAAAAAAGAAAAGTTATCTTAAGGAAGATAAACAAGAATGCAGATAAAGGTATTAACTCCAGCGAGGAAGAGTTGCTTTTTAGTGAACATGAGAAGTCAAAGCCTTTGGGGCCAAGGCAGTACAAGATGGTTTATGATGATGCGACATCAGAGGCTCTGTTCTTTGGCCTGTATAATAACCTTCCATCTGCTGGTTTAATATCTAGCGAAGGTGCCGGAATTCTTAATGGTGGAGCACTGAATGATCTGTCTAAGCAGAACTCATTGTGGAGTGGCGACTCTATAACAGTTGATCGCGTTTCTGTTGAAAGTTATCAGGTTACAGAGTCTCGCTTAACTGTATCCGTTATGCTGCAAGCGTCAGCATTTAAAGAGTATATGGAGCGTCGTGGCGAAAAAAGTCGTGGGTCAGGGTTGTTGGCTAGGTTTTTAGTTTGTCATCCTGAATCGACGCAAGGTACTAGGACAATAGGTGATGACACGTTGTCGTGGGAGAGATGTAATGATTTTTCTGCGCGTATTGGCGAATTGCTTATTCTGAATCGAGCATTGTTAGACTCTCCGAAAAAAGAGAGATTAACTGTGCATTTTTCTCAGGAGGCCGAAGAAAGATGGCGGGATGTATTTAATGAGATAGAAACAGGTATTGTTGAGGGTGGCAGATTTGAGGGCGCCTCGGATCATGCTTCAAAATTGGCCGACAATATCGCTAGGGTTGCGGCGTTGTTGCACTTTTTTGAAGGCGGACAGGGGGAGGTTTCGTGCGTGGAGCTAGACTTTGCTATTGATTTATGTTGCTGGTACTCAGATCAGTTTTTTCAGATATTTGTTCCTCCACCACAAGAAAGTATTGATGCAGATGATTTGTTGGAGTGGCTGTGTAGTTATTTTGGTAAGAGATATGGCGAGATCAGGAAGAATAAAATTCTTCAGTATGGGCCTGGCAAGTTAAGAAATAAGCTTCGTCTGGAGCGTGCTTTGGATGTGCTCCGGGAAAGAAGATTGATTGATATTATTAGGCATAAAGGAGTTAATTACATTGATTTGATTTGAAGTGTTAATTAAGGCTCTTTCGCTGTGGTTGGCTACGCGCCGTATTGATTTTAACGGCGCTAATGGTTGCAGGGGGGGGGTCAAGCTTTTGGCGAATTAAAAGCCTTGGAAACTTCTTCGTTTTCGTCTATCAGGATTATCAGTTTGTGTATCAGGTCTTGCATGTCACTTGGGATGGGGATGTTGTTTTCCTTGGCCTTTGCTGATAGTTCGCTAGCGATGCTCTTTGCGGCATCGTAAGAAATTAGCCAACCTTTTTTGGGTTTGTTATTTATCAGTATTTCTATGGCTAGCTTCTCAAGGTCTAGCGCATTTTGTGCTTTTTTACGGCCGCCCTTTTGGGCGCGTTCAGTTTTTTTATGGTTTATGGGGTCTGTGAGCCCAGCGTGATAGGCTAAGTAGTGTTTGGCTTCTAGTAAAGCAGCCCAGGCGTTGTTTTGTGGTTCGTGTTTTATTAAGTGTTGAGCTATGGCTGTATATATAAAGGAAAGTATTACTGAGCTTTCCTTTTTTATAGACAGATCTTTGCTCAATAATCTTTCTGTGTTGTAGTTCAGTATGGTTTTTTTGGTGATTTGTCCGCTGAGGATGTCCTGTAGGTAGTCATCTATTTCCTCTTGTGCGGTTCGCTCTCCAAATTCGTCTTCCATATAGTCGTCAAGCCGGTTTACTAGGATGCTCAAACTTTTTTCTATGCCGTCATTTCCAATGATTGCGGACACTGGGTCTTGGGAAGCGTCCTCGTCAAAATCGTGATTTGGTGAGTTTTCTTTCATGGTCTGCGTTCCGTTTATATGTTGTTAGTTTTTGGTCTGAGGTATCGGCACAGTAAGTGCTAGGCTGTAGTTGGAGAGGTTATAAATCTGCTCCACTCATTCATAAGTAAGCGCCTCTTATCGAGAAAGTCCGAGCGAGAGTAGGCCCCTTCAGTCTGGTCTCGCTCATCATGTGCAAGCGCCATTTCGCAAACCTCACGTGGGTAGTGAGTGCATTCACCGGCCCAATCTCGAAAAGAGGATCGAAATCCGTGCCGGGTGATGTGCTCATACCCTATGCCATGCAGGAGCGTTCGTACTGCGTTTGCGTGCATAGCCCTTGTCTTGCCCTGACCAGGGAATAGAAAGGCGCTTCCCTCATCTCGCGGAATGCTCTTCACCAGCTTTACGACCTCTTCGGCAAGCGGAATTACGAAAGCCACTCGCATTTTCATTCGCTCATCTGGCAGTGACCACGTGCCCCCTTCCAAATCAAACTCATCCCAACGAGCGAATCTGACCATGTGGGCGCGTGCGCTGGTCATGATCAGCAGTTGAGCGGCCCAAGATGGCGGTGAGGAGTTTGCCTGGAGCTTGGTCATCAGCGCCGGCACATCCTGCCAGCGCAAAGCTTCAAAGTGCTCACGCTTTCGAGCCTTTTTCTTTTCAGCACGACTCAACAGATTGTCTAAGTGCCCGCGCCAGCGTGCAGGGTTCTCACCCTCTCGTAGATTGCGTGCCTTGGCTGCATCCAGAACCTGTTCAATCTGCCCGCGTACCTCGTCGGCAGTTCTAGTTTTGGTAGCCCAGATGGGTTGCAGCACCTTCAGTACCTGGGTAGTCCCAATCTCTTCGGCTGAAAATTTTCCGATGTGGGCAAACGCATACAGCTCCAGCTTACGCAGCCAGCCTTTACGCCACTTCTCTGACCAAGTGCCCCCATGCGCTTCGCAGTATTCTTTCGCGAGTGTTTCGAACTTCAGCTGTTTCGCCTCGCTGGCGCGCTGTGCTTCGCGTTGAGCAGCGCGCTCGATGTCGCGAGCGGCTAGCGGGTCGACCCCCTCGCTCAATTGGCTACGTTTGGTGCTGGCTTCAAGCCTGGCCTTCTTAAGACTGACTTCAGGATAAGAGCCCAAGCCCATCTCTCTGCGACGGCCTGCCAGTTGGAAGCGAAGGAGCCAGGATTTACGCCCGGTAGGTTTGACAACCAAGCGAAGCCCATCACCATCTTCGTAGGTGCCGGGTTCGGTCAGGTTTTCGACTTGTTTCGGATTCAGCTTACCCATTGAATTTCCCCTGTCGTCCCTTTTGTCCCCCCACTTGTCCCCCCACTTCATCGTCGGATGAGGTCAAATGGCGTTGAACACCATCGGACAGGGGAACACCTGAAATGCCCGTGCTAGCTAGGCTATCGGCAGGACTCTTGGATGGAATAGGATTATTTCGGACAATTAAAAAGCCGGCTTGTGGCCGGCTTCTCGGGGACTGGCTTGGTTTATTTTTGGTAAACCGCGCCAGCCTTCAAAACGTACATCCGGATCTGCGTCCGGCTGTGGGACTTGGTCAGACGTTGGTCTGCCGCGTCGGGCGTCATCCGAGCCGCTGGGCGGGTCGATGCGCGAATGTGGGGCGCAGGATACTGAGTTTTGCTTTGGATTCCCAGCCTCAAGTGCGGTTTAGAGCGACTGAAGCAGTACAAATCCTGGATTTGTACCGGTTATCAGGGCCCTCTTCGCGAGCAGGCTCGCTCCCACAGATTCGAGTGAACTGTCATAGAAACGGCACCACCGGCCGGCGCTTGCCCAGTGTCGACCACCAGAACACCCAGCCAAGAATGTGAATCCGCTGCTCTTCGATCTGCGCCGGCCGGAAGACCTCGTCGGGGTATTCGGCGCTGTTGTGGCTGCGCATGCGCAGGCCATTGCCGGGCATGCGGTGCAGGTATTTGATGCGCAGCATGCCGTCGTGCTCTACGGCGTAGATTTCGCCGTCGACGACCTGGGTCAGACCGCGGTCGATGGCGACGATGGAGCCGTCTTCGATGCGATCGGCCATGCTGTTGCCGATCATGTGCGCGCAGATGGCGTTGGCGTGCTGGATGTCGAGTTGATCGAGGTGGGCGCGGGGCAGGCGCAGGGATTGGTCGGGGTCGAGGATGACGTGGGTCTTGCCGTCGCCGTTGGCGATCGGAGTTTCCTTGAAAAATGCCAGGTCGATGTCGCTGGGGTTGATGACGGTGTAGACGCCGCAGATGGACTGGGCATCGAACGTGTCGCCGTTGCTGGCGGGTGGGTGCAGGCGCGCGACCTCCTTGACGCCTTCCCCGGTTTTCAGCCATTCACTATTGACCGACAACAGGCGTGAGACTTCTTCCATGCGATACGCCGGGACGCCCCGGGTGTACCAGTTATGAACGTTTTGGGCTTCCGTGCCCCAGAACCTTGCGAAATCCGTGGTGCTGATGTTCGCTGCTTCCAGGAGTGCCTTGAATCGTGGACCGCTAGTGTTCTTTCTCATAAACACGGAGTCTACGGCCGGACTAGAGCGGTTTGAATAAACCGGGCGTTCAAAAAAAGCCTGTATTTTGCGACGGGATGTAAGACGTACTTGTGGGAAATTAAACAGATTAAAACTGCATGTAGGAATTTAAACGCTTTGTTTAGCTGAAGCGTGCAGACACAAAAAACCCCGGAAATCCGGGGTTTTTTTCAAGCGTCACGCAAAGCGCAATGGCTTAGCCCTTGTAGGCGGCAACCGACTTGGTGATCGCTTCGCGGGCGGCGTCTGCGCCGGCCCAGCCTTCGATCTTGACCCACTTGCCCTTCTCGAGATCCTTGTAGTTCGCGAAGAAGTGCTCGATCTGCTGGATCAGCAGGGGTGGCAGATCGGTGTATTCCTTCACGTCGACGTACAGCTGCGACAGCTTGTCGTGGGGCACTGCGATGACTTTGGCATCGCCGCCGCCGTCGTCGGTCATGTTCAGGATGCCGACCGGACGGGCGCGGATTACCGAGCCTGGCGCAACCGGGTAAGGGGTCACGACCAGCACGTCGAGGGGATCACCGTCGTCAGCCAGGGTGTTCGGGATGTAACCGTAGTTGGCCGGGTAGAACATTGGGGTGGCCATGAAACGGTCAACGAACAGGCAATCGCTGTCTTTGTCGATTTCGTATTTGATCGGCGCGTGGTTGGCCGGGATCTCGATCGCGACGTAGATGTCGTTCGGCAGGTCTTTGCCAGCCGGAATCTTGCTGTAGCTCATTGGGCGTTGCCCCCGTAGTTGACCAAAAACACTTGGCCGGATTGACCAAAAAGTGGCGGCGATTATAGGCACATTCCTACGCCGACGCCACGTACCAGAAGTCGTGCAGAGCTTAGTCGTGCGCCTGATAGACCGGGTCTGTGGCCTGAAGTTGCCGCAGTCTGCCCAACGGATCCTGCCGGTAGAAAAGCTGCAGTTGCAAGTAGACCTGTGGATAAGCCTCATGCAGCAGATCCGGGGCGCTGAAGAAGTATTCACTGGTGACGGCGAAGAACTCCGCCGGGTTCTCGGCGGCGTAGGGATCGATGGCGGTTTCGGCGTCGGGATCGTGGTCGAGCTGGCGGTTGAGGTCGTCGTAGGCGGCCTGCATCACTTCGGCCCAGTCGCGCACGCGCATGTCGGCATGCAGCGGTGGCAGGCCGTTGGCGTCGCCGTTGAGCATATCGAGCTTGTGCGCCAGTTCGTGGATCACCAGGTTGTAGCCTTCCCAGCCACCGCTGGCCTGTACGCCGGGCCAGGCGAGAATCACCGGCCCCTGCTGCCAGGCTTCGCCGCTGTGTTCGCCGTCCCACTCATGCTCGACGCCGCTGGCATCGCGATGACGTTGCGGGCTGAGGAAGTCATCCGGGTACAGCACGATCTCGTGGAAACCCTGATACCAGTTCAGATCGCCGAGATGCAGCAACGGCAACTGCGCTTGGGCGGCGAGCAGCAGGCGCTGTTCCTGATGCAGTTCGACGCCGGGCAGGGCGGTCAGGTGTTTGTCGTCGAGAAACAGCACACAGGCTTCGCGCAACCACAGGTCTTCAGCAACGCTGATGCCGTCGAGGAAGGAGAGTTGATGGCGCACCCGTTGCCACAGGTCATCGGCAATCGGGTGCCTGGCCAGGAGGCGCCGGCGTCGCCAGGCGCTCAGTGACCACATCGGATCAGTGCGATTGCACTTTGGTGCCGCCGAACCGGCTGCGCACCACGCCGATGATCATCGGCACCAGCGACAGCAGGATGATTGCCACCACCAGCAGCGAGAGGTTTTTCTTGATGAACGGCACGTTGCCGAAGAAGTAACCCAAGGTGACCAGACCGCCAACCCAGAGGATGGTGCCGAGCACGCTGAAGCCGAAGAAACGCGGGTACGGCATCCGCGCCACGCCCGCGACGAACGGCGCGAAGGTGCGGATGATCGGCAGGAAACGCGCCATGGTCACGGTTTTGCCGCCGTGCTTGTCATAGAAGTCGTGGGTTTTTTGCAGGTAGTCGCGACGGAAGATTTTCGAGTTCGGGTTGCTGAACAGCTTCTCCCCGGCCGTGCGTCCGATCACGTAGTTGGTACTGTCGCCCATGATCGCCGCCAGCATCAGCAGGCCACCGAGCAGCACCGGATCCATGCCGCCGCCGGCCGCTACTGCGCCAGCGATGAACAGCAGCGAGTCACCCGGCAGGAATGGCATCACCACCAGACCGGTTTCACAGAAGATCACCAGAAACAGGATGGCGTAGATCCATGGCCCATAGTTGTTCACCAGCAAATCGAGATACACATCGAGATGCAGGATAAGGTCGAGCGGGTTGAAATCCATGGGGGCACCTGTATGACGGCCCGACTCGGCAGGCCTGTGCGGATGACTTCGTGTAAGCCTACAGCGGGGTGTAGTTTTTCTTACAAGCCGGAAAGATCGGGATTATACGGTCTGACCGCTGAAAAGCGCGCCGGTTTTGTAGCGGGGAGTGTCGCGAAGTGAGCAATTGTCAGGGAAGGGGCGGCCGTGGCGAGGGAGCGAACTCCCTCGTCACCGAAGCCGTTGGAGTCAGAGCTCGTCGCTGATTGGCAGTACGTAGTTCTTGAACTCGGTGTCTTCCTTGAAGCCGATCGATTCGTAGGTTTTCTGCGCCACTTCGTTGTTCGCGCTGGTCGAGACGCGCATGCGCACGGCCTGGGTTTCCTTGGCCATTTTCTTCGCAGTGCGGATCAGGTTGTCGGCGACCAACTGGCGGCGTGCATCTTCGGCGACGTAGATGTCGTTGAGAATCCACACGCGTTTGAGTGACAGCGACGAAAAGCTCGGATAGAGCTGGCAGAAGCCCATGAGTTTTTTGTCGTCATCGTCGGCCAGGGCCAGATAGATCACTGACTCTTTGCGGCGCAGGCGTTTTTCGAGGAACGCGCGGGAGGAATCCGGGTAAGGCAGGGAGCCGTAGAACTCGCGATATTTGACGAACAAAGGAGTCAGCAAATCCAGATGTTCGAGGGTCGCTTGAATAATCCGCATGATAGGTCTCGTCTTCAAGTGGCTGTCTTCAACTGCTCTGACGGCGATGGGAAACCCGGGCGGCCGTGCGTCGATCCTGCCTGAAAGCAGCGCAGAAAGGCAATGCGGAAACGGTTCAGGCTGGCGGTGGATCGAGCAGGAAGTTGCCTTTCATGTCGACAGCGTCGTCCGCCTCCAATGTATGCAACTGAGCTTCATCCTTCAGATTGACCCCCGACAGCTGCCGCCGACACGCCTCGCGCATCAGATAGAGCAAGCGATGCGCCGCCATGCCGTAGCTCAAACCTTCAAGCCGAACATTGGAAATGCAGTTGCGATACGCGTCGGTCAGGCCGACCTTCGGCGCGTAGGTGAAATACAGCCCGAGGCTGTCCGGCGAACTCAGGCCCGGGCGCTCGCCGATCAGCATTACCACCATTTTCGCCCCTAGCAACTGGCCGATTTCGTCACCGATGGCGACGCGACCCTGCTCGACCAGCACCACCGGCGCCACGGACCAGCCGTCGCCGCTCATCTGTTCTTCCAGGCGCGTCAGGAACGGCAGGGTGTGGCGATGCACCGCCAGCGCCGACAGGCCATCCGCGACGACAAGCACCAGATCGACCCCGCCCGGATGTTGGCTGGCGTAGTCGCGCAAGGTCTGCGCCGATTCATCGCTGAGCTTGCGCCCCAGGTCCGGGCGTTGCAGGTAGGTGTGTCGGTCCGGCGCGGCGCTTTGCAGCGCCAGGGTTTCCCGCCCGCGCTCGCTCAGTTGTGCGCTGATTTCGCTGTGATCGAAGGCCAGGTGCACGGCATCGCGGGCCTGGGCGTGGGCAAACTGAAAATCCAGCTGCGCCCGCGTCGGCAGACTGGTGCCGGTGCGGCCCAGGGCAATGCGTGCCGGGGTCAGGCGGCGCAGTTCCAGCCAGGGGTTTTGCGGATCGACCGGTGGTTTTTCCATAAGACTTATCCCAAGTGCGCCAAGGCCTGGCGGAAGGCCGGCGGCAGGTTGTTGCCGAAGCGAACCTTGCCGTCCGCCTGAGTGAAGATGCCCATGTTGGCCAGCCATTGTTCGAACTCCGGCGCCGGTTTCAGGCCCAGGGTCTGGCGGGCGTACAAGGCGTCGTGAAACGAAGTGGTCTGGTAATTGAGCATGATGTCGTCTGAGCCGGGGATGCCCATGATGAAGTTGATCCCGGCGACGCCGAGCAACGTCAGCAGGGTATCCATGTCGTCCTGGTCGGCTTCGGCGTGGTTGGTGTAGCAGATGTCGCAGCCCATCGGCACGCCGAGCAACTTGCCGCAGAAGTGGTCTTCGAGGCCGGCGCGGATGATCTGCTTGCCGTTGTAGAGGTACTCCGGGCCGATAAATCCTACGACGGTGTTCACCAGGAACGGCTTGAAATGTCGCGCCACGGCGTAGGCCCTTGTCTCGCAAGTCTGTTGATCGACGCCGTGGTGGGCGTTGGCCGACAGCGCGCTGCCCTGACCGGTTTCGAAATACATCAGGTTCTGCCCAAGTGTGCCGCGCTTGAGGCTGAGCCCGGCGTCATAACCTTCCTGCAACACGTTGAGGTTGATGCCGAAACTGGCATTGGCTGCCTCAGTGCCGGCAATCGACTGGAACACCAGATCCAGCGGCACGCCACGGTTGATCGCCTCGATCGAGGTGGTGACGTGGGTCAGCACGCAGGCTTGGGTCGGGATGTCATAACGCTGGATGATCGCGTCGAGCATCTCCAGCATCGCGCAGATCGAAGCGATGCTGTCGGTGGCCGGGTTGACCCCGATCATTGCATCGCCGTTGCCGTAGAGCAGGCCGTCGAGAATGCTCGCGGCGATGCCGGACGGCTCGTCAGTCGGGTGGTTGGGTTGCAGGCGGGTCGACAGGCGCCCGCGTAAACCGAGGGTGCCGCGAAATTGGGTGACCACGCGGATTTTCTGCGCGACCAGCACCAGATCCTGCACGCGCATGATTTTCGACACGGCGGCGACCATTTCCGGGGTCAGGCCGGGGGCGAGGGCGCGCAGGCTGGTTTCGTCCGCCGCATCACTGAGCAGCCAGTCGCGAAAGCCGCCAACGGTGAGGTGGCTGACCACGGCGAAGGCTTGCTTGTCGTGGGTGTCGATGATCAGCCGGGTGACTTCATCGGCTTCGTAGGGAATCAGCGCTTCTTGCAGGAAGTGGGTGAGCGGGATGTCCGCCAGGGCCATTTGCGCGGCCACCCGTTCGCCGTCGTTGAGCGCGGCGATCTCGGCGAGAAAGTCCCCCGAGCGGGCGGGGCTGGCCTTGGCCATGACGTCTTTGAGGCTGTCGAAGCGGTAAGTCTGCGCGCCGACCGTGTGAGCAAAACTGGCCATTCAGCGTTCTCCGTGACGGCGCAGAATGCGTCTGCGCCGTGGTTTTCGACAATCAGTGCAAGGCTTGTTCAGCTTTTTGAATCGCCGCGAATTCTTCTTCCGGCGTGCCCGCTACCAAGTGATGCCGACTGTAGAAAGCAAAGTAAGCAATTAACACTCCATAGATGATCGCCGCGCCGATCACCACCCGTGGATCGACGAGGAAGCCCGCCACCACGGCGATGCACGCCAATACCAGCGCTACACCCGAGGTGAAAATGCCACCCGGCGTGCGGTACGGCCGGTCCATTTTGGGGCGACGGATGCGCAGGGTGATGTGCGCGGCCATCATCAGCACATAGGAAATGGTAGCGCCGAACACCGCGACCAGAATCAGCAGGTCGCCCTGGCCGGTCAGCGACAGACCGAAGCCGATGATGCCGGGAATCACCAGGGCCAGCACCGGCGCCTTGCTTTTGTTGGTCTGCGACAGTTTGCGCGGCAGGTAACCGGCCCGCGACAGCGCGAAGATCTGCCGCGAGTAGGCGTAGATGATCGAGAAGAAACTGGCGATCAGCCCCGCCAGGCCGATGAGATTGACGAAGCTGCCCATCCAGGTCGAGCCACCGTAGGCCTTGCTCAGCGCTTCGACCAGTGGATTACCGGAGGTCAGCAGCGAATTCGCACCGGCGCCGCCGGGACCGACGATCAGAATCAGCAGGGCGAACATCAGCAGCACCAGCATTGCCCCGATCAGGCCACGCGGCAGATCGCGCTTGGGGTTTTTGGTTTCTTCGGCGGCCAATGGCACGCCTTCGACGGCGAGGAAAAACCAGATCGCATAGGGAATCGCCGCCCATACGCCGACATAGCCGAACGGCAGAAACGGACTGGCACCGACCGCAGTGGTCACCGGGATGTCGAGCAGGTTGGCGACGTCGAAGTGCGGCACCATCGCCACCAGAAACACCCCCAGCGCCAGCGCGGCGACGGCGGTAATGATGAACATCAGCTTGAGCGCTTCGCCGACCCCGAAAATATGGATGGCGATGAAGATGATGTAGAACGCCAGATAGATCATCCAGCCGCCAATGCCGAACAGCGACTCGCAGTAGGCGCCGATGAACACCGCGATGGCAGCGGGGGCGATGGCGTACTCGATGAGGATCGCGGTGCCGGTGAGAAACCCGCCCCACGGTCCGAAAGCACTGCGGGCGAATCCGTAGCCGCCGCCAGCAGTGGGAATCATCGACGACAATTCGGCCAGGGAAAAGCACATGCACAGGTACATGGTCGCCATCAGCAGCGTGGCGAGAAACATGCCGCCCCAGCCACCCTGGGCGAGGCCGAAGTTCCAGCCGGCGTAGTCGCCGGAAATCACATAGGCGACGCCGAGGCCGACCAGCAGGACCCAGCCGGCGGCGCCTTTTTTCAGTTCGCGTTGTTGGAAGTAGTCGGAGCCGACTTTTTCGAAGTCGACGGAGGAGCCGGTCGCCGGAGCGCCGGCCGGGGATTCGCTTGGCATAGGGTTCACCATTTTTATTGTTTTATTGGCCCGGCTACAGCCAGGAAACGGATCGTTCCCACGCTCTGCGTGGGAATGCAGCCCGGGACGCTCCGCGTCCCTTCGAAACCGAACGCGGAGCGTCCGTTGAGGCATTCCTTTGCTGCGCGTGGGAACGATCGGCATCGCAGGATCAGAAGAATCCCAACGGATTGATGTCGTAGCTCACCAGCAGGTTCTTGGTCTGCTGATAATGGTCGAGCATCATTTTGTGGGTTTCACGCCCGACGCCGGACTTCTTGTAACCGCCGAATGCGGCATGCGCCGGATAGAGGTGGTAGCAGTTGGTCCACACGCGACCGGCCTTGATCGCCCGGCCCATGCGGTAGGCGCGGTTGATGTCGCGGGTCCACAGGCCGGCGCCGAGGCCGAACTCGGTGTCGTTGGCAATCGCCAGGGCTTCGGCTTCATCCTTGAAGGTGGTGATGCTCACCACCGGGCCGAAGATTTCTTCCTGGAACACGCGCATCTTGTTGGTGCCCTTGAGCAGGGTCGGCTGGATGTAATATCCGGTGGCCAGGCTGCCCTCGAGTTTTTCCACCTTGCCGCCGGTCAGCAGCTCCGCGCCTTCGCCCTTGGCGATTTCCAGGTACGAGAGGATCTTGTCGAATTGCTGCTCCGATGCCTGGGCGCCGACCATGGTGTCGGTGTCCAGCGGGTCGCCGCGTTTGATCTGGCTGACTTTCTTCATCACCGCCTGCATGAATTCGTCGTAGATCGACTCCTGTACCAGTGCGCGCGATGGGCAGGTGCACACTTCGCCCTGGTTGAAGAACGCCAGCACCAGGCCTTCAGCGGCTTTCTCGATGAAGCTCGGCTCCGCCTGCATGATGTCTTCGAAGAAGATGTTCGGCGACTTGCCGCCCAGTTCCACGGTGGATGGGATGATGTTTTCCGCCGCGCATTTCATGATGTGCGAGCCGACCGGGGTCGAGCCGGTGAAGGCAATCTTGGCGATGCGCTTGCTGGTTGCCAGTGCTTCGCCGGCCTCTTTACCGAAGCCTTGCACGACGTTGAGCACGCCCGGCGGCAGCAGGTCGCCGATCAGTTCCATCAGCACGCAGATGCCCAGCGGGGTTTGCTCGGCAGGCTTGAGTACCACGCAGTTACCGGCGGCCAGCGCTGGCGCAAGTTTCCACGCGGCCATCAGCAGCGGGAAGTTCCACGGAATGATCTGGCCGACCACGCCCAGCGGTTCATGAATGTGGTAAGCCACGGTGTTGCCGTCGATTTCCGCAGCGCTGCCTTCCTGGGCGCGCAGGCAACCGGCGAAATAACGGAAATGGTCAGCGGCCAGGGGGATGTCGGCGTTGAGGGTTTCGCGGATGGCTTTGCCGTTGTCCCAGGTTTCGGTGATCGCCAGCAGTTCGAGGTTCTCTTCGATGCGGTCGGCGATTTTCAGCAGGATCAGTGAGCGCGCCTGCACGGAAGTGGCGCCCCACGCATCGGCGGCGGCGTGGGCAGCGTCCAGCGCCTTGTCGATGTCTTCGGCGGTGGAGCGAGGGAATTCGGCAATTGGCTGGCCATTGACTGGCGAGGTATTGGTGAAGTACTGACCTTTGACCGGCGCGACGAACTCGCCGCCGATGTAGTTGCCGTACTTGCTCTTGAACGAGACTTTGGCGCCGTCAGTACCGGGGTGGGCGTAACGCATGATGATGTTCTCCTTGGCTTTGTACTTATTAGAGAAACGCGCAAGTGCGCTTGCTATAAGCGTAGAGCAAGGCTCGGGCCACTGCCGTGCAGGTCAGGCAAATCAAGGGCTTGGCCGGTTTGTCTCGGACGAGTGGAGTGGTGCTGTGACGGTATCGGTACAGCACGGGTGACAGTTTGTACCGCTTGCGGCACAGCCCGTGACCGGGCGGTCTTGCCAGCATTGCATTGCCGGAGCCGCTGGAGGATGCTGGGCGTCACCTCATGCTTTGGGCCATCGCGCCCCGGGGAGAACAATAAGAAATGCACGACAACCATTTGAGTCGCCATGCCCGCCAGGTTCTCACCGTCACCCAGGGCAAACCGCACCTGCACGGCCCCGGCGCCGATCCATCGATCGCCCGTTCGTGGCTGCGTTGCCTTGAGGACTACCACCTCGATCCTTCTGTGACCATGGCGCCGACCGTGCTCGAGCATGGCCGAGTGCTGGAAAGTCGCGAACGTCTGCAACAAGTGCTGCAAATCGCCGGCACCGAGATGAGCAGCCTGCATCAGCAACTCTCCGGTGCCGGCCATGCGGTGCTGCTGACTGACGCGCGCGGTGTGATCCTCAATTGCGTCACCGCGCCGGCCGAACGGAAGATTTTCGAGCGCGCCGGTCTCTGGCTCGGCGCTGACTGGAGCGAAGCCTGCGAAGGCACCAACGGCATCGGCACCTGTCTGGTCGAGCGTCAGGCGCTGACCATTCACCAGGACGAACATTTTCGCGGCCGCCACACCGGGCTGACCTGTTCGGCGAGCCCGGTGTTCGATCCGCACGGTGAATTGCTGGCGGTACTCGATGTGTCTTCGGCGCGGCCGGACGTCTCGCGGCAGAGCCAGTTCCACACCATGGCGCTGGTCAATCTGTCGGCGAAGATGATCGAGAGCTGCTACTTCCTGCGCTGTTTCGACAATCAGTGGTTGCTGCGCTTTCATCTGCAGGCCGAGTCCGTCGGCCTGTTCAGCGAAGGGCTGCTGGCGTTTGACGGCGAAGGGCGGATCAGCGCAGTCAACCAGAGCGCGCTGAACCTGCTCGGGCATATTCGCGGTGGTTTGCTCGGTAAACCGGTGGAAGCGTTTTTCGATTGTTCGCTGGATGACCTGCTCGGGCGGGCGAGCGCCAACGCCAGTGCCAGTTGGCCACTGCGCACCCGTGATGGCCGGCATCTGTTTGCCGTGTTGCGCGGCGAATCGCGCAAACCTACTGCCATTGTTCCAGCGCCAATCGCTACTCCAGCGCCACGCCTGTCCGGCATCTGCCTCGGCGATGAAGCGTTGCAGGCGGAATTTCGCAAAGCCCTGCGCGTGTTCGCGCGCGACGTGCCGCTGTTGATCAACGGCGAAACCGGCTCGGGCAAGGAGGCGTTCGCCAAGGCTGTGCACCAGGCCAGCCAGCGCTGCGGCAATGCCTTCGTCGCACTCAATTGCGCGGCCATTCCGGAAAGCCTGATCGAGAGCGAACTGTTCGGCTATCGCGGCGGCAGCTTCACCGGCGCACGCAAGGACGGCATGCGCGGCAAGCTGCAACAGGCCGATGGCGGCACCTTGTTCCTCGACGAAATCGGCGACATGCCACTGGCGTTGCAGACGCGCTTGCTGCGTGTGCTGGAAGATCGGCAAGTGGTGCCGATTGGCGGCGAGCCGCAAGCGGTAGACGTGCGCATCATCAGTGCGACGCACCGCAATTTGCTCGAGCGGGTCGAGGACGGCAGCTTTCGCGAGGATCTGTATTACCGCTTGAACGGGCTGGAAGTGGCGTTGCCGGCGTTGCGCGAGCGCAGTGATAAATCGCAGTTGCTGGATTTTCTCCTGGCGGAGGAGGCAGGGGGCGAAACAATTCTGATCGACGAACCGGCGCGGCAGGCGTTGCTCGCATTCAACTGGCCGGGCAATGTGCGGCAGTTGCGCAATGTCCTGCGCACGCTGGCGGCGTTGTGTGATGGCGGCCGGGTCGGCGTTGAGGATTTACCGGTGATGATTCGCCAGGCGCGACCGGCGGCTGCGCCTGCGCAGATTGCCGCGCAGCCACTGGATGACGCCGAGCGTGTCGCATTGCTCAATGCGCTTGAGCAGACGCGCTGGCATATGACCCATACCGCTGAACAGCTGGGCGTCAGCCGCAATACGCTGTACAGAAAGCTTCGCAAGCACGGCATCGCTCGCTCTGCCTGACCGACCTGATCGTTCCCAGCTCCGCGTGGTAACGCCTCCCCGGACGCTCCGCGTCCGCTTTGGGACGCAGAGCGTCCCGTGCTGCATTGCCACGCAGAGCGTGGGAACGATCCTGTCGAACAGGCCCGCCCCTCAGCTAAAGAGTGCCATTTCCCCCTCCCTACGCTAACCTGCGGCCATGTTTTACGAGGTCGACTATGCACATTCATATTCTGGGTATCTGCGGGACTTTCATGGGCTCGATGGCGGTGTTGGCCAAAGAGCTGGGCCATCACGTCACCGGCTCCGACGCCAACGTCTATCCGCCGATGAGCACACAGCTCGAGGCCCAGGGCATTCAGCTGACGCAGGGTTATGACCCGGCGCAGCTCGATCCGGCGCCGGATCTGGTGGTGATCGGCAATGCCATGTCCCGTGGCAACCCGGCGGTGGAATATGTGCTGAACAAAGGCCTGCCGTACGTCTCCGGCCCGCAGTGGCTGGCCGATCACGTCCTGCAAGGGCGCTGGGTGCTGGCCGTGGCCGGTACCCACGGCAAGACCACCACCAGCAGCATGCTCGCCTGGGTGCTGGAGCATGCCGGCATGAGCCCGGGTTTCCTCATCGGCGGCGTGCCGCAGAATTTCTCGGTATCGGCGCGCCTGGGCGGTACACCGTTCTTTGTCATCGAGGCTGACGAATACGACAGCGCGTTCTTCGACAAGCGCTCGAAGTTCGTCCACTACCGTCCGCGCACCGCGATCCTGAATAACCTTGAGTTCGATCACGCCGACATCTTCCCTGATCTGCCGGCCATCGAACGTCAGTTCCACCACTTGGTGCGCACCATCCCGAGCGAAGGTCTGGTCATCCACCCGACCACCGAACCAGCGTTGCAGCGCGTGATCGAGATGGGTTGCTGGACCCCGGTGCAAACCACCGGTGCCGGCGGTCAATGGCAGGTCAAGCTGCTCAGCGAGGACGGCTCGGCGTTCGAAGTGATGTTCGAAGGCGTGTCCCAGGGCACCGTCGAGTGGGAATTGACCGGTCAACACAACGTCGCCAACGCCTTGGCTGCTCTGGCCGCCGCGCGTCATGTTGGCGTGGTGCCGTCCATGGGCATCGCCGGGTTGAGCGCGTTCAAGAACGTCAAACGACGCATGGAGAAAGTCGCCGAGGTGCGCGGCATCACCATTTACGACGACTTTGCCCATCACCCGACCGCCATTGCTACCACCCTCGACGGCCTGCGCAAACGCATCGGCGACGCGCCGCTGATTGCGATCATCGAGCCGCGCTCCAATTCGATGAAGCTCGGCGCCCACCGTGACGGTCTGCCGGACAGCGTGGTCGATGCCGATCAGGTGATCTGGTATGCCCCGGCCAACCTCGGTTGGGACCTCGGCGCCACCGCCGCATTGTGCACGGTGCCGTCGATTGTCAGCGATTCGCTGGAAGGCATCATCGAACGCGTGAAGAGCCAGGCGCAGCCCGGCACGCACGTGGTGATCATGAGCAACGGCGGCTTCGGCGGCCTGCACGGCAAGCTCGCCGAGGCACTGCAATGAACACTTTTTCCCAGGCCGGCGGCCCGGAACGCATCACCCTGGCGATGACCGGTGCTTCGGGCGCGCAGTACGGTTTGCGCCTGCTCGATTGCCTGGTGCGCGAGGATCGCGAAGTGCACTTCCTGATCTCCAAGGCTGCGCAACTGGTAATGGCCACCGAGACCGACGTGTCCCTGCCGAACAAACCGCAGATGATGCAGGCCTTTCTGACCGAATACACCGGCGCCGCTGCCGGGCAGATTCGCGTGTATGGCAAGGAAGACTGGATGTCGCCGGTAGCCTCCGGCTCCGGCGCGCCGGCAGCCATGGTGGTGGTGCCGTGTTCGACCGGCACGCTGTCGGCGATTGCCACCGGCGCCTGTAACAACCTGATCGAACGCGCGGCGGACGTTACGCTGAAAGAGCGCCGCCAGTTGATTCTGGTGCCGCGCGAGGCGCCGTACTCGAGCATTCATCTGGAGCACATGCTAAAGCTGTCGAATCTGGGCGTGACGATTCTGCCGGCCTCGCCGGGCTTCTATCACCAGCCGCAGACCATCGATGACCTGATCGACTTCGTTGTGGCGCGGATCCTCAATCTGCTCGGCATCCCGCAGGACATGCTGCCGCGTTGGGGCGAGCATCACCTGAGCAGCGATGAATAAGCTGCTGGTGATTGTGCTGGCGCTGCAATTGGCTGGATGCGCTACCGTGCGCACGCTGGATGCAGCCAAACCCGGCGCACCGGTGGTGTACGCCGGGACGCGCCTGGATTTGTATGCGTTGAACGGCGGCTGCTGTGCGATGGACCGGTTCGGTGCCGAAGCGCCGAGCTATCCGGGCGTGGACCTGCCGGCCAGCGCGTTGCTCGACACGCTGTTGTTGCCGTTGTCGTTTCTCACCGTGATTGGCGTAGGTTTTCAAGCGACTGGTGGATTGTAGCGACTGATCGTTCCCACGCTCTGCGTGGTAACGCATCCTGTGACGCTCCGCGTCACGCTTTTTAGGACGCAGAGCGTCCATGGCTGCATTCCCACGCAGAGCGTGGGAACGATCATCATGGGCGGATGGATTATTTGCCGAGCTTCCTCAGCTCATCCGATTCGATCACCCGCACCCCATCCTGTTCTTCCAGCGCCAGGCGCCACATCGCTCGCGCCAACTGGCACGCTTCGATGCCGTGGTATTTGCCCGGAATCAGCTTCGACAACGGCCCGGCCAGTTGCTCGACCAGACGCGGTTCGGTGCGTTCGCCGAGTAACAGCGAAGGTCGGCAGATGGTCAGCTGCGGCCAGTTCTGCGCGCGCAGGGCCTGTTCCATTTCACCCTTGACCCGGTTGTAGAACACCGAGGAATTCGGATCGGCGCCAATCGCACTGATCACGATCAGGTGCCGTGCGCCCATCTCCCGGGCGCGCTTGGCAAACGCCACGACCATGTCCAGATCCACCGCGCGAAAGGCTTCTTCGGAACCTGCCTGTTTGATCGTCGTGCCGAGGCAGCAGTAGGCGATATCGACCCGGCCACTGAGCTGCGGCAGAAACGCCTGCGGGTCGCCGACCGGGTTTTCCAGATGCGGATGCTCGGCCAGCGGCCGGCGTGAAGGGGCGAGGACACGGGTAATCGTTGGCTCGTTGAGCAAACGGTCGAGCAGATGTTCACCGGTCAGTCCGGTGGCTCCGGCAAGCAATACGTGCTGAGGCGTCAAGTACATAGTGTCTCTCCCTTGATACTGTTCAGCTTAGTTGCCTTTTTTCGCCGCGTCGTTCAATGCGCTGCTTTGCAACGCTTTGCGCGCCTGCTGTTTACGCAGCAGCTGCCAATGCGACAGCACGGTTTTCGGCGCCCAGATCTGCGGCTCCGAGGCTTCGAAGCCGTCGGCCAGCTCGCGTTCGGCAACGGTGGCCTTGGCCAGTTTGAATGCCTGTTCGAGGTCGTCGGTCTGGTTCAGCGCCTGGGCGAACAGCGCGTCGCCGAAATAGGTGAAGTTGGCTTCTTCCGAGCAACCGAACGACACCCGATCGGCGCGTGAGGCGGTCATGATCAGCGTGCGTTCGTCTTTCAGCGCCGGGATGAAACCGCCGGAATAGCACGAAGAAATCACGATGACCTTGTCGCGATGCTTCAGCGGCGCGAGCACGGCGGCGAGCTCATCGGCGGGCAGGTCGGCCAGTTCCATGCGCGGCTGATCGAGCACCAGTTCATGCTCGGCGGTGCCGTGGCTGGTCAGATAAATGAACAGCAGATCTTCCGGCCCGCTGCGTTCGGCAAGGGCTTGCGCGGCGCGGCGCAGGTTTTCCCGGGTGGCCATCGGCCGGTCGCCGAGATGATCGCGATGATTGACCAGACGAATCTGGCCGAAGGCGCCGAAGCGCGTGTTGAGCATGTTGGCGACGTAGTCGGATTCACGCAGGAACACGCTTTGCTTGCCGTCGCCGCCAAGGGTCAGGGTGTACAACTCGACTGCCGGAGTCGAAGCGGGAATCGCCGCCAGTGCGTCGTCCAGCAACCGACCCTGGGCGAGCAAACCGAGTTCGAGGGTGTCGGGGAGCAATTTGCCGTCGGCGTCGCGCACGCGTTGGCCGTTGATCCAGGTGCCACTGAGCACGCTGCCATCGGTCAGCACCAGAGTGCCGCGTCCTGAATAGCTGTCGTTGTCGAAGCCGCCGATGTAGAAGCTGCCATCGGCCAGGTTCAAACGGCCCTGGCCGGTAAAACGCCAGTCATTGAACACACCGATGTAATGGCTGCCATCCGCGCCGATCAATTCGCCCTTGCCGGTCAGCGCGCCTTCCTTGAACTGGCCGAGCCAGACGTCGCCGTCGGCGTTCTCGTAGCGGCCCTTGCCGTGCAGTTGATTGTTCTTGAAACCGCCGACGTAGATATCGCCGTCGGCGCTGTTGTAGGTGCCGTTGCCTTCCAGTTGGCCGTTGACGAAATGCCCGCTGAACGAATTGCCGCTGGCATCGCCGCGCTGGCCTTCGCCGTTGGGTTTGCCGTGGGCGAACTGGCCTTGATAGGAGCTGCCGTCGTCCATTTCCAGACGGCCGAGGCCGGAATACTGGTCAGCCTTGAACTCGCCGCGATAGGTCATGCCGTTTTCTTTCAGCGTGCCTTCGCCATCGCGCCGGCCCTGCTTGAAACCACCGGTGTAACTGCTGGCATTGGTGCTCAGGCTGCCCTGACCATCGAACAGCCCTTGCTGGAACTGGCCGCGATAGACCTCGCCGTTGCTGCCATGCCATTCGCCTTGCCCGTGCCACTGACCCTTGTCGAACTCCCCGGCGTACCAGCTGCCGTTGGGGTAGTCGACGCGGCCCTGACCTTGCAGCAAGCCGTCGACCAGTTCACCGCGATAGCGACCGCCATCGGGCAGGCGCGCATCCGGCGGCAACAGCGATTCGCCGTCGCCGCAAGCGGTGAGGATCAGGGTCAGGGCAAGGGGTGCAAGTCGAGCGATTGAGCGCATAGCGGGATCCGGGCAATTAGGCGACCGAGTATGCCGCAGCTATGCGTCGCATATATACAGACGTGACGCGAAACAGCGTGCGCTGCTTCGCATCCGGGATGATCAGACGAAGCAGAGTGACAGCGGCTCGGCGATGTAGGCCGGTTTGTCCGAGCCTTCTATCTCCAGTGTCGCGGTAGCCTTGAGCAACCACTGGCCGGGTTTTTTCTCGGTGACTTCGACCATGTCGACCTTCAGTCGGACTTTCGAGTTGACCTTGACCGGCTGGATGAAACGCACGCTGTCCAGGCCATAGTTGACGACCATCTTCACGCCTTCGGGCAGCACGAGGATGTCTTCCATCAGTTTTGGCATCAGCGACAGCGACAGGAAACCATGGGCAATCGTGCTGCCAAACGGCGTTTGCGCAGCCTTGACCGGATCGACGTGAATGAACTGAAAATCACCGGTGGCTTCGGCGAACAGGTTGATGCGCTCCTGATCGATGATGAGCCATTCGGAACGTCCAAGTTCCTTGCCGACATAATCTTTGAGCTCTGCAACGGGAACATAGGGCATTGAGACTCTCCTTGGGTTCATCGGTTTTATAGTTTTTCAGGGGGCGGATTTGACCGGCCTGCGAACCACTGTAGATCATCATGGCGATTTGCTCAGGTCAACCGACCATGCTTTTGGCGAATGCCGGTCCATAGCGCCGGCATGCTTATAATGCCGAGCCCCTGCTGGCTGAAAATGTAAGACGGAGATGTCGGATGTTGTTACGTGGCCTGACCCTGCTGGTGCTGTTCCAATTGCTTGGCACCGCGCTCAATCATTTGCTGTTGCCGATATTGCCGGGGCCGATCATCGGGCTGCTGCTGTTGCTGGTGTTCCTGATCATTCGCGGTGAAGTCGGCGAGCCGTTGAATCAGGCAGCGGGCAGTCTGCTGCGTTATCTGCCGTTGCTACTGGTGCCGCCGGCAGTGGGCGTGATGGTGTATGCCACGGCGATTGCTGCGGATTTCTGGGCGATTGTCGGCGCGCTGGTGGTCTCGCTGATTCTGTCGATGGCCTTTGCCGGCGTGCTCATGCAGCGGCTGGTCAAACGTCACGCGCCGCCGGCGGAGGAGTCCTGATGCTGTTTGACTGGCAAGGCGCGTGGGCGTCGGTGATTCATCATCCGCTGTTCGGCATTGGCATCACCCTCGGCGCCTATCAACTGGTGCTGGCGGCGTTCGAGAAAACCCGCTGGATCTTTCTGCAACCGGTGCTGGTCTCCATGTTGTTGGTGATCGGTGTGCTGGTCGGCTGCGGCCTGACCTACGCGGAGTACCGCAAGAGCACCGAGATCCTCAGCATCCTGCTGGGGCCGGCCACGGTGGCGCTGGCGGTACCGCTGTATTTGAATCTGCGCCGCATCCGCCAATTGTTCTGGCCGATTTTTACTACGCTGGTGATAGGCGGGGTGGTCGCAACGGGCATGGGCGTGGCGCTGGGCTGGTGGTTCGGCGCCGATCACATGATCCTGATGACCATGGCGCCGAAATCGGTGACCTCGCCGATCGCCATGCTGGTCGCCGAGCAGATCGGCGGCGTGGCGGCGCTGGCCGCGGTGTTCGTGCTGATCACCGGGGTGATTGGCGCGATCTTCGGCCCGGCGCTGCTGACCCGCCTTGGCGTGCACAGCCCCGAAGCGCGCGGCATGGCGCTGGGCATGACCGCGCATGCGGTCGGCACGGCGGTGGCGATGCAGGAAAACGATGAGTGCGGCGCGTTCGCCGCGCTGGCAATGAGTCTGATGGGCGTGGCCACGGCGGTGTTCCTGCCGTTGGCGGTGTCGATGGTGGTGTAAGGAAATGTCTATGAGTCTGCCGCTTTTTCCGCTGAACACGGTGCTGTTCCCCGGCTGCAACCTCGATCTGCAGATCTTCGAGGCGCGCTACCTCGACATGATCGGCCGCTGCATGAAGCAGGGCGTCGGTTTCGGTGTGGTGTGCATCCTTGAGGGCAGCGAAGTCGGTGTGGCAC
Source organism: Pseudomonas sp. PS01270 (assembly GCF_029959775.1). Taxonomy (NCBI): domain Bacteria; kingdom Pseudomonadati; phylum Pseudomonadota; class Gammaproteobacteria; order Pseudomonadales; family Pseudomonadaceae; genus Pseudomonas; species Pseudomonas sp. PS01270. Next base: position 59,921 of record NZ_JASCPT010000007.1, read on the forward strand.
CAGAAGGTTTCGCAATGGTCGGTTGCGAGGCGCGGATCACCGATTTCGAGCAACAGGACAACGGCTTGCTCGGCATTCGCGTGCATGGCGGACGGCGCTTCACTGTGCTGCGCACCGAAGTGCAGCGCGATCAACTGATTCTGGCCGAAGTCGAGTGGCTCGATGACGAGCCCGAGCAACCGTTGCAGGACGAGGACGCCGACCTGGTCGCGCTGCTCAAGGCGCTGGCCGAACACCCGATGGTCGAGGCGTTGAACATGGGCACCGAAGCCGCCGGGCAACAGGCGCTGGCCAATCAGCTTGCCTATCTGTTGCCTTTTGCCGAAGAGGACAAGATCGATCTGCTGCAACTCGACGACCCACAGCAACGGCTGGATGCGATCCAGGCATTACTCGATGAACTGCAGGGCGAGCTGTTCGCCTAGTTTCACTTTGAATCAACTCAAGCTGCCTGCCAGTATTGTTTCGCTTTTGTCTTTGTCTTAATTTCAAGTTGCTCGCAGGATGCGAACAACTTGAAAACAACAAGGATAAATCATGACTTTATATGAAGATGAACGGGCATTCTGGGACGATATTGCTGGCAAGTATATCTTGAAGCATGCCGGTACTGATCATAACGTTGGCCATGTCATTGGGGCGGCAGCGATTTATGCGGATCGCATGGTAATGGCCCGGCGGAAACGAAAAACCGAAAACATTCCGGATGGCGATGTTCTGCGGATGTCGGCAACAGCCACAGTCGCTATCTGATCCTTTTCCTTTTTCAACTTTTCTGTCGCTGTCTTGAACATGACAGCAGAGTGTTTACCAATGGATAGTTCTATGTTTTTGGCAAAAGTAAACAATGAAAGCTTCAGCGCCAATCTTTATCTGGACGGTCTTCCTGTAGTTCTTAATCAGCAACGCCTGCAACAGACCCTGCGCCACAAGCGCATAACTCAAGGCGAAAAACTCGATGCTGAAGTGGGGTTGGCCGACTCGCGGACATCCGCCCTTATCACCCTGGCTGACAATGAGGACGATGCTCCATTGCTGTTGAGGTTTGTTCCTGAAGGTAACTGTTACGCAATTCAAGTGATACATCCGGGCGTGTTTGACGGTGCGCGATTATTCATCGAAGACAAGACACATAATTTGCTGGTCAGCACCAGCGCTCCGGCACAACTTTATTCAATCAGTACCTACGGCGTGGCCAAGGCTTCTTTAAGCAATATCGCATCCGGCCCGGCTTATATCGAATTGAACAGCGAGCCGAAAGATAAACCGCTGTATCGTCAGGTAAGCGATGGCATGAGCAAATTCCTCGACGCGAACCCCAACGGGACAGGGCATAACGCCTTCAATCCAAAACCGGCACGGTTTGTGATCAGCGTGCTCAAATAGCGCAACGCCGCAATTGAAGGACAGACGCCATTCGTTATCGAATGGCGTCTGGATTTCACGGCCGATGATGTTCAGCAACGGGCCAGACTATATCGTTGGAACATCCTTTCCTGCCCTTGGGCAGCCTCACTATGGGGCCCTTGGAGGCAGTTACGCGATCGATCAACTGATCGTATGAATTGTTGTGATTGCCCCCCGTCCGTTCACTGGGCAATCTGGCGCGCCAGGCTTTGATCAGATCGTGGTACGCCACCATCACTGTCTGCCCTGCGGCCGATCCGTCGTCGTTGGCGATGTCTGCGAACTTGCGCCCCTTGTATTCTTTCAGGCCGTCTGCATCGGGGCGTAAAGTCCCGTCGATGTCTTGCAGGTAAGGCTCCAGCGGCGACATGGCAGACCGCTGAGTGCAAGTGCCGGAATGGAGGTCAGGTCCATCCCGGCACGTTGTTGAAACCGGCAGCGCGCGGTCAGTTGATGTGGACGGGGATGAACAGGTCTTCGCGTTTGACGCGTGTCTGCCGATCAGTCAGCAGGCTCCAGTGGCGGTTTACCGAGTTGTAAACCAGCGTGCCCACTGTGTCGGGCTGGTAGCCGATGTGAGTCACGTAGACCCGCGCTGCCAACTCGTTGCGCTGCCGGTGTTGCTCGATATCGGCCAACAGCGCATCGACGCTGGCGTAGCCTTGGGCATTGATCACGTACAGCTGCAAGATCTCGAACAGCAGCGAGACTTGATAAAGATTGCCGGCGGTGGTCGCCACGCTGACCGATTCCACCGGTGTGTCATCGCCGATATCCGGCAATTGCACAGTCACGCTGGCGATGCGCAAGCGGTTGTCCTGCAATTGGATTTCGTCGCGAGTGACGGTTTCGTCCATTGTCCTGGTGTACAGATTCCAGCTTGAGGCGTTGGCCGTTTTTGCCGCAGCCCCAGGTGTGGCCAGGCGCACGATGCAGTTGCTGGCCAGGTAGATGTCGTACGTGGCGCTGTGACCCTCAAGCAGATAAATGCCGGTATGCGCCCGGGATTCGATGACGATTTTGCTGGGGCGATCGGTCAGCATCGGCTTCTCACTGATGGTGGGCCGGGTGAACGGGTATTTGCCGTTGCGCCGTTTCAGCCAGCTTCGAGTGCTGACCTGTCGTGCGCCGGGGTTGTTGGCGTCCGCTTCGTAGTCCAGGTGCGGCAGTTGCAGGCGATAGGACACTCCGTCCCGCATGACCACAACGATGTCTTGCGCCAATTGCGGCGTGGTGACTTTGAGGCTGTTGCGCCCGCTGTACCCGGTGGCGGCAGCGATCGGTTGAATCACGCCCTTGAATGCCAGCACTTTTGCCGGCAACCGCAGCGACAGGCAGAAGTCTTTGTAGGTCAGGTGAGTATTGCCCGAAACGCCTTTGCGCACCTGGACGGCATAGCTGAGCTCGACGTCGATGATTTCGTCGTCGCCGTAGTCCAGAAAAACGCTGCGCGGCCTGGTGCCGCTGCGTGCGATGACGAATTCGACCTCGCGCTGCGTACGGGTGACAAAATGCCGGCCCAGGCTCTGATCGTCGATCGTCACCGTACCGCCATTGACGATCGCCGGGGCAGGGGCGGGCTGACCAATGACTGTCACGGCGACATCGATGTCCTGACTCAGCGCTGGACCTGGTTCCTGAGGGAGCTGAGCCAGCAGTTCGTAGCCATCCTGGGTGCGGAACAGCCATCGATCGTTATGCAGCCGACGCTGGCCGTCGACCATTCGATAGACGTTTTCCAGGGTCAGCACGTGGTCTGGGTCGTCGCCGTCCTTGCCGCGCAAGGAATTGATCACCAGCGAGGTGCCGATGATCTGCCAGCGCTGAATCACCGCGTGCGGCCAGCCCAACTCGATCACGCTCGAATGCGCGCTGTCCTCGGTAATTGTCGTGCGTGCGTTGGTGTGAGCGATGTAATAGCGATCGACGCCGCTACCGCCGTCCACGTGACATTCGAGGCCATAGATGGCAATCGTGTCGTTGCCGGCACCGGCGCTGACGCGATCATGGCCATGGGCGGAGATCTGGTTGGCCTCGGTATTGCCGATGACGTGGCTGCTGCCTTTGCGCAGCGTCGAAACGTTCTCGAACGATGTCAGGTGCGCGACTTCAATGCCTGGGCTTTCCGGGTCCAGACCACGCAGCGTGACCTTGCCGCTCGGCAGGTCAATCCGATGGCCGATGTGTCGTGTATCAGTGGCCGGCCGCTGGCCTTCAAACGCAAACGTATCGCTACCGTCGCCGCCATCCAGCACATTGATGTGCGGCGGTTTGGTCAGCCGATCCAGTTCCTCGTCAGCGACCTGCTGATAGAACGCATCGTTTTTGTCGCCACCGCTGAGCGCCTTGTGTCCCTGGCGGTAGGTAAACAGGTTGGGCTGCGCCTTGACGCCAGCGACACGGTCATTGCCATCGCCCAGGCGCCAGAACACGCCTTTGCCTTCGCCTGCACTGCCGTTGACAACGCCCTTGAGGTTGTCGGGTAATCCATGGCTTGCGTCGATGACATCGTCGCCGCCGACGATCACCGCCTGGCTGTCGAGTCTGAACGGCAGCTGCCCGACGCTTTCGTCCCACTGGTAACGCCATAGTTCGACAGGGCGCAATTCGGCGCGAAACGCGCCATTGACCACTTGGGCGATCCAGTCGCTGTAAGCGCCGGCAAGCATGTCTTTGGCCGACAGTTCGAGCTGTTTTTCGTAGTCACTGGAAAGCCTGGACAGCTTGAAGCGATCCATCACTTCGGCGTCCAGTTCCTTGCCGGTAAAAGCGAACCATCCCGAGCGCAGACGCTCGAGTGTTGTCAGTTCGATGTAATCATCGATCTGGTCGACGACCCTGGCGGCTTGATAGATCAATGAACCGGAGATGAGCAGTGCGGCAGCCGCGAGGCCGAGCGGGCCGGCAACACTGCCGAAACCGGCCAGCGCGGCGACGCCCAGCACCAGGCTGATGCCAGCGCCCGCTACACTCAGGGCAGCGCTGAAATAATGGTCCTGAGCTTCTTTGCCCGATGACGCGGCGGCGGCGTTGAACGATTTGATCGCGTCGACGATGTCGAACGGCAAGGTAATCGCGCTGGCGAACAGTCCAGCGCCACGGCTCATGTATTTGCCGATCGAGGTCAGCGCAAAACCCCTCAGGACATTGCTGCCCTGAGTCAGCATCGCCTGGCCGGTTCTGGCCAGACCCCGCTCGATGATCAGCGAGCCGAGTTCTGCGGCGATGGATCCGCCGTAGTAGAGCATTTCCAGCGCCTCGCCTTTTTTGATCGCATCGGTCAGGGCCATGTAGCCGCTGTAGATGCCGAAGGCTTGCATGCCGACTCCTGCGCCGCTCATCAAATAGCTTTTGGTCTTGTTGATCCAGCCGGGCGCGTGTTCAAACGTGTCCGCCCGGTGGATTTCCAGCTTTTGCGCAGCCTTGCCCAATTTGTTGAGACGATCCATGGCGCTGCCCGAAACCAGCGGCGTATCACTGACGAACAATGGGCCGGCATCGACCGAGCGCTTGCAGGCAATCTCATAGAACAGCAGTGCCGCCATGTCATTGTCGGGAAAGTCCACGGCTTGCAAGCGGGACTGCACCTTTGCGGACTCGAAATGGAGTCCGTCCAGAAAAGCCTGATCCACGCGCTTCATGTTGGCATTCGCCGGACTGACAGGTTGACCGTCTACGGTCGCCCCCAGCGCTTGCAACTCGACCCGACTGATCACGACCTCGCCGATACGCAGTGGGCCCAGGTGTTTGTCGATTGCCTTCAGAGTCTGGCGAAGGGATGGGGGGCTGTCAGGCACCTCGCCTGGCACGTCCGCTCGATCGGGCATGGGTGTGGACGGCGTATGGGCATTGGCCGAGGCGTCTATGGGGGTAACTTGAAGCGCGCGCACGTGGGCGACATGAGCCGCGGGAACGATGAGTTTCGACACGTATTAATCCTTTAATGGTGTGCATGAGGAGCCGGTTTCCCTGGCGGCTTTACTTGAGCATTTGAAGTTCGGGCCAGGCGATGTCATGGGCAAACTCGTCCTTTTTGCCTGAGAGCCTGAGTATCGGCAGGCCCGCCGTCTCCACCTGGTCGATCAACTGGTCGTATTCGAACCGGTTAAAGTGCCCGGCATGGGTGGCCGCTTCGATGCGATCAGCGTTTGCGCCAGCCTGCTCTTTGATGTCTTCGACCCTGGCGCCCTTGGTCAGGTCTGTGTTCAGTAACCAGACACGCTCGGCTGAAACTCCGCTGCGCGTGACCGAGATCAGCCCTTCGAAATCGTCGGAGGGGAACCAGGTCGGCGGGGTGTCGCGCGCAGCGGAATTGAACATCATGTTTTCTTCGTGGGGGACGACCTCCAGATCGCGCGTGTCGAGCGCGTAGAGAAACATTTCCGTCTGCCGCGTGCGCGTGGACCGGTAGCCGCGTTCGTGATCCCATGCCACAGGGCTGTCAGGATCCGACCAGTCTGACGAGGAGTCACTCGGTGTATCACTGGCGTCGCTTGCGCCGCTTTCCGAACCGCTGTCGCCCGTGTCGCGTCCCGGGTATTTATGGGTCTGGCTGTTGAAACGCAGGTATTCGGGATCGGGGGCGCGGGCATATCCCTGTCCTGCCTGGAGACTGAACGTCGCGCTGATCGGCTTGTGTGTGGTCGCGCCGGGTTCGTGGTGATAGCGCGGCAGCATGGTGCCGTCGTTCGCCAGCTCGAACGGCGTGCGCTCGTCACCGCGAAACAGCGCCGGAATGTCCGTGCGGTACAGGCAGTTGTTCTTGTTGCGCAGATAACCGAGCTGTTTCAACAGCGCTTCGCGCACCTCGGGGGTCAGGCTGTTTTCTGCGTCGTACCAATCGTGGCGGGCATTGCGCTTGAGGTTGAGCTGCTCGAGCGCATCGGCGGCAAACTGGTCGAAGCGTTGCGGGTTGCTGACGTCCTCCAGCAAGCGCTTGTGCGCCAGTGCCCACGCCGGGAGCGTCAGATGGCTGCCCATTTCCTGCTGCAAACGCGACAGTTGCCTGGGCAGCAGATTGAACGATTGCAGAAAGGCTTCGCGCTCGGCAAAGCCCATCTGCGGGTGCAGCCAGCGCAACGAGTCGCGCAGCAGATCGGTCCGCGGATTTTCCGTGGTTGTGGGGTGTGCCCACTGTGGCGGCGTGCCGGTAGCCTGGGCTTCGACACGAAAGCGCGCGATGTCCTCGCCGTGTAGCCCATATAGCTGCCATATCTCATGATCGGTCCACTGTTTGAGGTGGAGCGGCGACGCTGCGAATCCACCCGCCGGAGGATCAACCGCTATGTAATTGCCATATGAATCCCGGAAGGCGAACAGCATGTCGTCTTTGCGTGAGCCAAATAGCGGATTCATTTCGTAATAGCCCTGAGCATCCGGCGAACGCCAGGATGGGCTGTAACGACTTTGATTGATGGGTGTTGTCACTTGGGCGAGGCGCGGTCGCTTTGGCGCGGGTTGTTCGGTCAGGCGCCAGGTGGGGCTGTCTGCGTTTTTGTACAGGCGCGGTCCGGAGGGAACGCGCTCGGTGAGTAACTTGCTGCGTAATGCGCCGGTTTCATCCTCACCCACATGCGTGGTTTGCAGAGCTCCCTGATATTCGACGTCTGCGAACTTTCTGCCAACGATCCAGCGAAATCCATCATTGTCGGCAGGCTGCATTCCACGCACAAAGGTCTCCGATAACCAGTAATCGTTTATTGAAGTGGAATGTTCCGAGCGATAGGCGCTGTGTGCCGGTAACTGAAAGATTTCAACCGCAGGCAACCGCGGATTCGCATCGGCAAGGGCGCTGTCGAAGTTGGTACCGTGCAGCGCAAGATCGGGGATGCCGGCTCTTGGTGATATTTCAATGCTGCTGACATCAAACATGGGCCGATGTGGCGTTGGCACGTTTGCATCAGTTTGATGCGTCGTTGTGACTGACGTCTTGCGGGGTATTTTTGGACTCATGAAAGACTCGATAAGAAATGGATTGTTGTATGACTCGGCAGAACTTCAATGCGTGGTTTGAATAAATATGGATAGCCAGCAAATGTCCGAGTCGGGCCCATCAATCTAACGGTTTTTCAAAAGCGCGAAACACTGAGCAGGCATGTTTCAACTTGAATATGTAACGCTAGTTTTGCGTCGATCGAGAATGCGGAAATGTCGGTTTTATAGCCAGGAAAGTTAACCGGGAGGGAGGAAGTTTGCGTAGGTTGCAAGCGCCGCTCTTGTCGGAATGTTCCGAAAGAGCGGCGTATAAGAAATGTCGCTTGTAAATTGCCTGTTTTAGTAGGCGTAACGCAACAATGTATGTGGCAAGTGGCGCATAACGAAGAATCCGAACAGCGCGACCATGGACGGCAGGATCAGCCACCAGATCTTGAAAGGCATGGCGTTGAGCGGCGCCTGCCGCTGGTTTGACCACAGCATCGCGGCGCAGACGCAACTGGCAAGCATTGCACCGGCCAATATGTCGGTTGGCCAGTGCGCGCCGAGATAGACCCGCGACAAAGCAATGGAGAATGCCGGGATGCAGGCAATCAGCAGCCAGGTCAGGCGCATGCGTGGCGGCTGCCCGCGTCCGGCCAGGACACCCAAGGTCAGGAACAGGGCGAATGCGCCAGAAGCATGGCCGCTGGGCATGCTGTAGGTGGTCAATGGATCGCTGAGCACTTCCGGGCGTACCCGGGCGAAAAAATACTTGGTGCCGGTGTTGGCCATGGCGGTGATCAGCATGGTGGCGCCCGCGAACACTGCCTGGCGCCACTGCTTGCACAGCAACAGCAATATGACGAGCAGGGCGCTGAACAGCAGCATGTTGCGGAATTCGCCGATCAGGGTCAGCGTCACGGCGATTTCGTCCAGCGCTGGCTGGCGATGTTCCTGCACCAGAGTCATCACACCGTTGTCGAGCGCGGTGAGGTATGGATAGCCGATAAACAGCCCGATCAGGATCAACAGGCTCATGCCGCCGATCCAGATTGTCGCGCGACGATGGCGGCGCACGCTGCTGTTGACGCTCAGGCCGACCATCACCGCAATGCTGGCCGCGACAATCCCGGCTTCGAGCCAGAAACCTTCAGGCAATGGCAGGCGGAACGCTGCGCCCGTGGCCCAGCCCGGCAACAGATAAGCCAGGCTCCAGCCCGCAGCGGCCAGCAGGCTGACGGCGAAGAAACGCGGGAAGGGCATGTCGCACATCCCGGCGACCATCGGCAGCATCGGCCGCAGCGGGCCGATGAAACGCCCGACCAGCAGGCTGGCGATGCCATAGCGTTGGAAGTACGACTCGGCGCCGGCCATCCATTCCGGGTGATGGCGTAGCCCGGGGAGGCGGCGGATGTTCTGGTGGAAATGGCGGCCGAGGAAGTAGGAAATCAGGTCGCCAAGAATGCCGCCAAGAAAGCCCAGCAGCAGCGTTTCGCTCAATGACAGCGCGCCGCTGCCGGCCAGCACCGCCACGGCAAACAGCAGCACCGTGCCCGGCACGATCAGCCCGGCGATCGCCAGACATTCCACGCACGCCACGATGAACACCGCTGCGGCCAGCCACTGCGGATTGGCGCCGAGCCATCCGGTGATGCTATCGAGCCATGGGCCCATACAGAAAAACTCCATTGATTCTTTAAGTAATTGTTACGCGTTTCACTGCTGGCCCGTGGGAGCGAGCCTGCTCGCGAATACGCTGTGTCAGACGATAGAAACGTTGGCTGGCACGACCCCTTCGCGAGCAGGCTCGCTCCCACAGGGGAGGTCATCATTCATTGACGGATTCGGCGTCGGTTACGGGAAGCAAAATATAATCCCGGCCTTCGACCTGACCCCGTCGCAGCGGGTTCCGCGTGCACCATTGCGCATACGCAGCGTCAACGAAGCGATACATCAGGTGTTCATCACGGCCCAGCGGGATGCCCAGCCGGGTGGTTTGAATAATCTGCGAGGGTGCCGGCCCCGTATCTTCGACCAGCAACAACTCATGGTCGAAACGCTTGGCGTCCCACATCGGTACTTTCAAACCGAGTGCCTTGCACAGCAGCGTCTGCCCGGCGCATAACTTCTGCGTTGGCCGCGGTCGGCCCTGGGCATCGGGATTGTTCAGCAGCATCTGCGCCAGACTCGCCGGACCGCTCACTTCATCGACCCACGGATAGGCGGATTTGATCAGCACGGCATTGCCCGGACCTTGCGCACTGAAGTTCAGCGAATCACCGCCGCGGGCGTAGTACATATAGATGTGGCCGCCATCCAGAAACAAAGCCTTACGTTTTTCTGTATAGCCGAGCGAGGCATGACTGCCTTTTTCCGCGAAGTAATAGGCTTCAGTCTCGATGATTCGCGCACTCAGCCACAGATCACCGACGCGATGGCGGATGACTTTGCCGAGCAGCGCCTGCGCCAGAACCTGGGCGTCGCGGTCGAAAAAACTGTCCGGCAGGCCCACGGGCATGCGCGCGGACTCGGGGCAAAGGGGCACGTTGGTCATGATGGGCAAGGTTTATCCAGGCTCAAGAGGTCGTGATGATAACAACGCTGAGCTTAATTACGTCTGAACGCCGGCCAAACGCAGCTCATTTCGACCATCCGCCCGTCACCGCTGTTAGTCCCGGGACGCGACAGCTATAATCTGCCGCTTTCCTCTTTGCCAAGACCCCAGCAGACCATGACTGAGTCCGTTCTTGACTACATGACCCGATTGGGTCGCGCCGCCCGCGCTGCCTCCAAGGTCATCGGTCGCGCCAGCACCGCGCAGAAAAACCGCGCCTTGCAGGCTGCCGCCAATGCTCTGGACGCTGCGCGCGCCGAGCTGGCCGCTGCCAATGAGCTGGATCTGGCTGCCGGTCGCGCCAGCGGTCTGGAGCCGGCGCTGCTGGAGCGTCTGGAACTGACCCCGGCACGCATCGACGGCATGATCATCGGCTTGCGTCAGGTTGCTGCACTGGCGGATCCGGTCGGCGCGATTCGCGACATGAGCTTCCGTCCGTCGGGCATTCAGGTCGGCAAGATGCGCGTGCCGCTGGGCGTGATCGGGATCATCTACGAATCCCGCCCGAACGTGACCATCGATGCCGCCAGCCTCTGCCTGAAGTCCGGCAACGCGACCATCCTGCGCGGTGGCTCCGAGGCGATTCATTCCAACCGCGCGATTGCCGCGTGCATTCAGCGCGGTCTGGCCGAAGCCGAATTGCCCGCCGCCGTGGTGCAAGTGGTCGAAACCACTGACCGTGCCGCCGTCGGCGCGCTGATCAGCATGCCTGAATACGTTGACGTCATCGTGCCCCGTGGCGGTCGTGGCCTGATCGAACGCATCAGCCGCGATGCCCGCGTGCCGGTGATCAAGCATCTGGACGGCATCTGCCACGTTTACGTCAGCGAACACGCCGATCTGGCCAAAGCCCAGCGCATCGCCTTCAACGCCAAGACTTACCGTTATGGTATCTGCGGCGCGATGGAAACCCTGCTGGTCGATGAGGCTGTTGCCAAGGATTTCCTGCCGTCGATGGCCGCGCAGTTTCGCGAAAAAGGCGTCGAACTGCGCGGTTGCGAGCGCACCCGGGCGATCATCGAAGCAGTCGCGGCCAGCGAAGACGACTGGCACACCGAGTACCTGGCGCCGATTGTGTCGATCCGCGTGGTCGACGGCCTGGAGCAGGCGATCGAACACATCAACCATTACGGCTCCCATCACACCGACTCGATCGTCAGCGAAAACCTCGCTGACACCCGGCGGTTCGTGGCGGAAGTCGACTCGGCCTCGGTGATGATCAACACGCCGACCTGCTTTGCCGATGGATTTGAATACGGATTGGGTGCCGAGATCGGCATTTCTACTGATAAGCTGCACGCCCGCGGCCCGGTCGGGCTCGAGGGGCTGACCTGCGAGAAGTACATCGTGGTCGGCGATGGCCAGTTGCGCGGCCAGGCGACGGTCTGACTTGACCGACCTCGACCTGACAGCGCCGCACACCGGCAGCGAGTCGCGCCCCCAACGCATTGGCGTGCTGGGCGGTACGTTCGACCCGGTGCATATCGGCCATTTGCGTGGCGCACTGGAAGTTGTCGAAGCGCTGGCGCTGGACGAGTTGCGCCTGATGCCGAACGCGCGCCCGCCACATCGCGGGACGCCGCAGGTGGCGGCGCAGGATCGGCTGGCGATGGTCGAGTGCGCGGTGGCCGGATTGCCGCCGCTGGTGGTGGACGCCCGCGAATTGCAGCGGGACAAACCGTCCTGGACCATCGATACCCTGGAGTCGCTGCGCGCAGAGATGCCCGCCGAGACCCAGGTTTTTCTGCTTTTGGGCTGGGACGCATTTTGCGGCCTGCCCACTTGGCACCGCTGGGAAGAGTTGCTCCAGCATTGCCACATCCTGGTGCTACAGCGCCCGGACGCCGACAGCGAACCGCCGGATGCCTTGCGCAACCTGCTGGCAGCGCGTTCGGTGAGCGACCCGCTGGCCCTGAAAGGGCCGAGCGGACAGATTGCATTCGTCTGGCAGACACCGCTCGCGGTTTCCGCCACCCAGATCCGTCAACTGCTGGCCAGCGGTAAGTCGGTACGTTTCCTGGTGCCCGACGCGGTCCTGGCCTACATCGATGCGCACGGTCTGTACCGTGCGTCGAACTGAACAAGGCGCGCTTCACCGATACGGATCACCGTATCCCCAAGCCGCCGAATACATGAGCAAAACGAGTTACATATGACTGATAAAGATCTACCGAAAGTAAAGCGCAAAGGCACGTTCAAGAGCGCACCACTGCCGGAAGCCGTCAACACCAATGAGCCGCTCAAGGGCGACGAACTGGTCAAGATTGCCGTCGCTGCGCTGGAAGACGTCAAGGCCCAGGACATCCAGATCATCGATGTGCGCGACAAGCAGAGCATCACTGACTACATGATCATCGCCACCGGTACCTCCAATCGCCAGATCAACGCGATGCTGGACAAGGTCCGCGAGGAAGTGAAGAAGCAGGGCGCCAAGCCTCTGGGCGAAGAAGGCAAGGGCGACAGCGACTGGGTTCTGCTCGACCTCGATCTGGTGATCGTGCACATGATGACTGCCTCGGCGCGTCAGTTCTACGACCTGGAGCGCCTGTGGGCCGGTGCCGAGCAAAGCCGTGCGGCCGATGCCAAGCACCACAGCCCGGAAAACACCCACGAGCATTTCACCAAGCTCAACAAAGACCAGTTCTAAGGGATTGCTGTGCGACTGCGCCTGATCGCCGTCGGTTCACGCATGCCCAAGTGGGTGGAAGAAGGCTGGCATGAATATGCCAAGCGTCTTCCGTCCGAGCTGGCGCTGGAACTGGTGGAAATTCCGCTCAATACCCGTGGCAAGAATGCCGACGTGGCCCGTTTCATCCGCCAGGAAGGCGAAGCCATGCTGGCCAAGGTCGGGCACAACGAGCGGATCGTCACGCTGGAGGTTCACGGCAAGCCGTGGAGCACCGAGCAACTGGCGGTCGAACTCGATCGCTGGCGCCTGGATTCGCGCACGGTCAACTTCATGGTCGGCGGCCCCGAAGGGCTGGCACCGGAAGTCTGTGCCCGCGCTGACCAGCGCTGGTCGTTGTCGCCGCTGACCTTGCCGCACCCGCTGGTGCGGATCCTGATCGGCGAACAGTTGTACCGTGCCTGGACCGTGTTGTCCGGCCACCCTTACCACAAGTAAGCCTGCCCTCATGTCTCAGCCGATCCGCATCAAGGACCACGAAAAGGACGCCCGTCTGGTGCGCAGCCGTGTCGTGTTCGGTGCGATCGTGATCGTGGCGCTGATCTGTGTGTTGATCGCGCGTCTGTATTACCTGCAGGTCATCCAGTACGAGTACCACTCGACCCTGTCGGAAAACAACCGCGTCCACGTGCAGCCGATTCCGCCGACGCGCGGGCTGATTTTCGACCGCAACGGCGTAGTTGTGGCCGACAACCGGCCGAGCTTCAGCCTGAGCATGACCCGCGAGCGCTCCGGCGACTGGCAGCAGGTGCTCGACGTCATCGTCGAGGTCCTGGAGCTGACGCCCGAGGACCGGGTGATCTTCGAGAAACGCATGCGTCAGGGGCGCCGGCCGTTCGAGCCGGTGCCGATCCTGTTCGAGCTGACCGAAGAGCAGATCGCCCGCATCGCGGTGAACCAGTTCCGCCTGCCCGGGGTGGAAGTGGTCGCGCAACTGGTCCGGCATTACCCGCAGGGCGCGCACTTTGCGCACTCGGTGGGCTACATGGGGCGGATCAACGAGAAAGAGCTGAAATCGCTGGATCCGGTCAACTACAGCGGCACCCACCACATCGGCAAGACCGGCATCGAGCGTTTCTACGAGCCGGAACTGCACGGTCAGGTCGGTTACGAGGAAGTCGAGACCAACGCCCGTGGCCGCGTGTTGCGGGTGCTCAAGCGCACCGATCCGATTCCCGGCAAGGACATCGTCCTGAGCCTCGACATCAAGTTGCAGGAAGCCGCCGAAGCCGCACTGGGCGGGCGCCGTGGCGCGGTGGTGGCGCTCGATCCGAAGACCGGCGAAGTGTTGGCGATGGTCAGTCAGCCGAGTTTCGACCCCAACCTGTTCGTCACCGGCATCAGCTTCAAGGCCTACGCCGAGTTGCGTGATTCCATCGACCGGCCGCTGTTCAACCGCGTGCTTCGTGGTCTGTACCCGCCGGGCTCGACGATCAAACCGGCGGTAGCGATTGCCGGTCTTGACGCTGGCGTGGTCACGGCTTCGAGCCGGGTGTTCGACCCGGGCTATTACATGCTGCCCAACTACGACCACAAGTATCGCAACTGGAACCGTACCGGTGACGGCTTCGTCGACCTCGACACGGCGATCATGCGGTCCAACGACACCTACTTCTATGACCTGGCGCACAAGCTCGGCATCGATCGGCTGTCGACCTATATGAACAAGTTCGGCATCGGCCAGAAGGTCTCGCTGGACATGTTCGAAGAATCCCCGGGCCTGATGCCGTCGCGCGAATGGAAACGGGCGACGCGCAAACAGGCGTGGTTCCCCGGCGAAACCCTGATTCTCGGGATCGGCCAGGGCTACATGCAGTCGACGCCGCTGCAACTGGCCCAGGCCACGGCGCTGGTGGCCAACAAAGGCATCTGGAACCGTCCGCACCTGGCCAAGTCCCTCGACGGGGTGAAGCCGGTGGATGAAAACCCGATGCCGAACATCGTCCTGCGCGACCCGTCCGACTGGAACAAGGTCAACCACGGCATGCAGCAGGTGATGCACGGTGCCCGGGGTACCGCGCGCAAAGCGGCGATCGGCGCGCAATACCGCATCGCCGGCAAGTCCGGTACCGCGCAGGTGGTGGCGATCAAGCAGGGCGAGAAATACGACCGCTCCAAGGTCCAGGAACGCCACCGCGACCACGCCTTGTTCGTCGGCTTCGCCCCGGCCGATGATCCGAAAATCGTCGTGTCGGTGATGGTCGAGAACGGAGAGTCCGGCTCCGGCGTTGCCGCGCCGGTGGTGCGCCAGGTCATGGACGCCTGGTTGCTCGACCAGGACGGCCACCTGAAAGCCGAGTACGCCAGCCCTATCACTGCGGAGGCCCCGGCCCGTGATGAATAACTTCGATCGCATGCTCTCCAGCGAGGATGTGATGCGTCGCCGCGCGACGTTGCTGCAAAGACTGCATATCGATGGCCCGCTGTTGATCCTGTTGCTGATTCTCGCCGCCGGCAGCCTGTTCGTGCTGTATTCGGCCAGCGGCAAGAGCTGGGACCTGCTCGGCAAGCAGGCCACATCCTTCGGCATCGGCCTGGTGGCGATGATTGTCATCGCCCAGTTCGAGCCGCGTTTCATGGCCCGCTGGGTGCCGCTCGGTTACGTGATCGGCGTGGTCTTGCTGATCGTCGTCGACATCATGGGTCACAACGCCATGGGCGCCACGCGCTGGATCAACATCCCCGGGGTGATCCGCTTCCAGCCCTCGGAGTTCATGAAAATCCTCATGCCGGCGACCATCGCCTGGTATCTGTCCAAACGCACCTTGCCGCCGCAGCTCAAGCACGTCGGCATCAGCCTGATGCTGATTGGCGTGCCGTTCATTCTGATCGTGCGCCAGCCCGATCTCGGTACCTCGCTGCTGATTCTCGCCGGTGGCGCCTTCGTGCTGTTCATGGGCGGCCTGCGCTGGCGCTGGATCCTCAGCGTGCTGGCGGCGGCGGTGCCGGTATCGGTAGCGATGTGGTTCTTCGTCATGCACGACTATCAGAAGCAACGGGTCCTGACTTTCCTCGACCCGGAAAGCGATCCGCTCGGTACCGGCTGGAACATCATTCAGTCCAAAGCCGCGATCGGTTCCGGTGGCGTATTCGGCAAAGGCTGGCTGCTCGGCACCCAGTCGCACCTGGACTTTCTGCCGGAAAGCCACACCGACTTCATCATCGCCGTGCTTGGCGAAGAGTTCGGTCTGGTGGGGATTTGCGCGCTGCTGCTGATCTATCTGTTGTTGATCGGGCGCGGGCTGGTGATCACCGCCCAGGCGCAAACGCTGTTCGGCAAATTGCTCGCCGGCGCGTTGACCATGACTTTTTTTGTTTACGTTTTCGTCAACATCGGTATGGTCAGTGGCCTGTTGCCGGTCGTGGGGGTGCCGTTGCCGTTCATTAGCTACGGAGGAACTTCGCTGGTGACGCTGCTGTCAGCGTTTGGGGTTTTGATGTCGATCCATACCCATCGCAAGTGGATCGCACAGGTTTGAATAAGGTGAAGAGTGCAATGCAAGTAATGCGTGGCTGGGCGACTCGATGCGCGCCGCTGGTTGGCCTGATGGGCCTGCTGGGGAGCGTGCAGGAAGCGCTGGCCGGCGACTATGAAGGCTCGCCGCAGGTGGCCGAATTCGTCGGCGAAATGACCCGCGACTACGGTTTCGCCGGTGAACAACTGATGGGTGTGTTCCGCGAGGCGCAACGCAAGCAGTCGATTCTCGACGCCATCTCCAGACCCGCCGAACGGGTAAAGCAGTGGAATGAATATCGCCCGATGTTCATCACTGACGCGCGCATCGCCCGGGGTGTCGACTTCTGGCGTCAGCACGAGGCGACCCTGGCCCGTGCCGAGCAGGAATACGGCGTACCGGCACAAGTGATCGTGTCGATCATCGGCGTCGAGACCTTTTTCGGACGTAATACCGGTAATTTCCGCGTGATCGATGCCTTATCGACCCTCGGCTTCGACTATCCTCCCCGTGCCGAATTTTTCCGCAAGGAACTGCGTGAGTTCCTCCTGCTGGCCCGTGAAGAGCAGGTCGACCCGCTGACCCTGAAAGGCTCGTACGCCGGGGCCATGGGCCTGCCGCAGTTCATGCCGAGCAGCTTTCGCGCCTACGCGGTGGACTTCGACGGTGATGGCCACATCAATATCTGGAACAACCCGGACGATGCCATTGGCAGCGTCGCCAGTTACTTCAAGCGTCATGGCTGGGTTGCCGGTGAGCCGGTGGTCAGCCGCGCCGATGTGCGCGGCGAGCAGGCCGATGAAGGCCTGACCACCGGTATCGAACCAGTGAAGACGGTCGCAGAGTTGCGGGGGCTGGGCTGGTCAAGTCATGATGCGCTGCGCGATGATATGCCGGTTACCGCATTTCGCCTCGAAGGCGACAACGGCCCTGAATACTGGATGGGCCTGCAGAATTTCTACGCGATCACGCGTTATAACCGCAGCGTGATGTACGCCATGGCCGTACATCAACTGTCTGAACAGCTGGTACAAGCACGGGGCGTCAAGTAATGCAGGCATTGCCTAACAATAAACCCCTGAAGCTGGTGGCTTTCGCTGCGTTGGCAGTTCTGGTCGCCAGTTGCACGACCAGCCGTACGCCGACGCAGAAAACCCCGTCCACCGCTGTCCGCGCCCAACCGGGCCTGGACATCAACCGCGCGCATAAAGACGGCGCGCCGTGGTGGGATGTCGATGTTTCGCGCATCCCGGATGCGACACCGACCCTGCACACCGGCCCGTACAAGGCCAATCCTTACACCGTGCTGGGCAAGACCTATTTTCCGTTGCAGGAATCCAAGACCTACGTGGCTTCGGGCACGGCGTCCTGGTACGGCACCAAGTTCCATGGCCAGAACACCGCCAACGGCGAAGTGTATGACCTGTACGGCATGAGTGCCGCGCACAAGACCTTGCCGCTGCCAAGTTACGTTCGGGTGACTAACCTGGACAACAACAAGACGGTGATCCTGCGCGTCAACGATCGTGGGCCGTTCTATTCCGATCGAATCATTGACTTGTCTTATGCTGCGGCGAAGAAGCTCGGCTATGCCGAAACCGGCACCGCGCGGGTCAAGGTCGAAGGCATCGATCCGCAGCAGTGGTGGGCGGCCAAGGGCCGTCCGGCGCCGCTGATGCTCAACGAGCCGCAAGTGGCGCAGAATAGCGCGCCAGTGATTACGGCTTCGGCCGGCACCGTCGAGCAATGGACGCCGCCGCCGCAGCAACACGCCGCGGCCGTGGTGCCCGTGCAGATCGATGCAAAAAAAAACGCTTCTGCACCAGCGTCTGGCCAGTATCTGCAGGTGGGCGCGTTCGCCAACCCGGACGCTGCCGAACTGCTGAGGTCGAAGCTCAGCGGGATGGTGAGCGCGCCGGTGTTCATCAGTTCGATCGTGCGCAATCAGCAGACCCTGCACCGGGTACGCCTGGGGCCGATCGGCTCGCCGGGTGAGATCGCCCAGGTGCAGAACAGTGTGCGTCTGGCCAATCTGGGTTCGCCCAGCGTGGTCACCGAGTAACACGTAGACCTTGATTGACGGTTCACTTGCGGTATTCGGGGGGTGAACCAGGTTGTTGGCTCGTCGAAGAACAAAAGCCCGGCAAGGGTGACTGGAGTGAGCAACTGAACACGCGATGGCCCGTTAGAAGGCTGTCTGAATAAGTTTTGCCTTCGGGCAAGTTTCCATTAGCGATTTCGAGAGACGGATGAACATCACCACCTTTGCCAAACGCCTGTGTCTGCTAGTCCCGCTGCTCCTCTCGCCAGCCGCCTTCGCGGCCGAGATGATGCCGTCGCCACCACAACTGGCCGCCAAGGCCTATGTTCTGATGGACGCCAGCAGCGGCAACGTGCTGGTCGAAAACAACGGCGACCAGCGTCTGCCACCGGCCAGCCTGACCAAGCTGATGACCGCGTACATCGCGACCCTGGAAATCCGTCGCGGCCAGATCGGTGAAAACGATCCGGTGACCGTCAGCGAAAACGCCTGGCGCACCGGCGGTTCGCGGATGTTCATCAAGGTCGGTTCGCAGGTGACTGTCAGCGACCTGCTGCACGGCATCATCATCCAGTCCGGTAACGACGCCAGCGTCGCCCTGGCCGAGCACATCGCCGGCAGCGAAGACGCCTTCGCCGATCTGATGAACAAGACCGTCACCGAACTGGGCATGACCAATACCCACTTCATGAACCCGACCGGTCTGCCAAACCCTGAGCACTACTCGTCGGCGCACGATATGGCGATTCTGGCCCGTGCGATCATCCACGAAGACCCGGCTCACTATGCGATCTACTCACAGAAAGAGTTCTTCTGGAACGGCATCAAGCAGCCTAACCGCAACCTGCTGCTGTGGCGCGACAAGACCGTTGACGGTCTGAAAACCGGCCACACTGATGAAGCCGGCTACTGCATGGTGTCCTCGGCGGTACGTGACGGCCAGCGTCTGATCGCCGTGGTGTTCGGCACCAACAGCGAAGTGGCCCGCGCGGCTGAAACCCAGAAGCTGCTGACCTACGGTTTCCGCTTCTTCGAAACCCAGACCTTCTATCAGAAGGGCACCGAACTGGCGCAGGCGCCGGTATGGAAAGGCACCACCAGCCAGGTCAAGGCCGGCCTGGCGCAAGACCTGACCATGACTCTGCCAAAAGGCCAGCTGAAGAAGCTCGCTGCCAGCATGACCATGAACCCGCAACTGGTTGCGCCAATCGCCAAGGGCGACGTGATCGGTAAAGTCGAAGTCAAACTGGAAGACAAGGTAGTGCACAGCGCTGACCTGATCGCTCTGGACGGCGTCGAGGAGGGTGGTATCTTCCGCCGCATGTGGGATAGCATCCGTCTATTCTTCTACGGCTTGTTCAACTGATTTTGTGTTGACCTGCATGGCCCCGCCCCGATCCGGTGCGGGGCCATGTGCGTTACCACGGCTTGCGCTATAGAGGCCGTTACGCCATGACCGATACCGAAGTACAGGCGCCAAAGATCGAATTTCCCCAGACTGATTACCCGATCAAGGTGATCAGCGATACGGGCGTCGGCCGCAAAGACCAGATCATCGAGATCGTCAAGAAACACGCGACCATTAATGACGAGCGCATCGACGAGCGTCAGAGCAGCACCGGTAAGTACACCACCATCCAGCTGCACATCGTCGCCACCGATCAGGATCAGCTGTACAACATCAACAGCGAACTGCGGGCGACCGGCTTCGTGCACATGGTGTTGTGATGCACGGCACGCTGGGCTTTCGCGAGCTGGGCCAGATGGCTTACGAGCCGGTCTGGCATGCCATGCAACGCTTTACCAACGAACGCGGCAATACTGCCGCCGACGAAATCTGGCTCGTCGAACACCCGCCGGTGTTCACCCAGGGCCAGGCCGGCAAGGCTGAACACCTGTTGCTGCCGGGAAATATTCCGGTGGTGCAGGTCGATCGTGGCGGTCAAGTGACTTATCATGGCCCCGGGCAACTGGTGGCTTATCTGTTACTGGATGTACGCAAGCTGGGTTTCGGCGTGCGTGATCTGGTCAGCCGCATGGAAGCCTGCCTGATCGAACTGCTGGCCAGCTACGGCGTCACCGCCGCCGCCAAGCCAGATGCTCCCGGCGTATACGTCGATGGAGCGAAAATCGCTTCTCTGGGTTTGCGCATTCGCCACGGTTGTTCCTTTCATGGCCTGGCCCTGAACGTGGATATGAACCTGGAACCGTTTCGACGGATTAATCCCTGCGGCTACGCCGGGCTGGCCATGACCCAGCTGAGCGATCACGCAGGATCGATTGAATTTGCCGAGGTAAGTGCCCGGCTGCGCGCGCAGCTCGTCAAACACCTCGACTATGCTGAGCAGACGACCCTCACGGGCGGAATCGACTGATATGACTACTGATGCAGTGCAAACCATGATCCCGACGCTCGACGTGACCGAGCGCCCGGCCCCGCGTCCCAAGGTTGAAGCCGGCGTCAAGCTGCGCGGCGCCGAGAAGGTTGCACGCATCCCGGTCAAGATCATTCCGACAACCGAACTGCCGAAGAAACCCGACTGGATCCGCGTGCGCATCCCGGTTTCGCCGGAAGTCGACCGCATCAAGAGCCTGCTGCGCAAGCACAAGCTGCACAGTGTCTGCGAAGAAGCGTCCTGCCCGAACCTCGGCGAATGCTTCTCCGGCGGCACCGCAACCTTCATGATCATGGGCGACATCTGCACCCGTCGCTGCCCGTTCTGCGACGTTGGCCACGGTCGTCCGAAGCCACTGGACGTCAACGAGCCGGAAAGCCTGGCGATCGCCATCGCCGACCTCAAGCTCAAATACGTGGTGATCACCTCGGTTGACCGCGACGACCTGCGTGACGGCGGTGCACAACACTTTGCCGACTGCATCCGCGAGATCCGCAAACTGTCGCCAAACGTGCAGCTCGAGACCCTGGTCCCGGACTACCGTGGCCGCATGGACATCGCCCTGGAAATCACCGCCGCCGAGCCGCCGGATGTGTTCAACCACAACCTGGAAACCGTGCCGCGCCTGTACAAGGCTGCGCGTCCGGGCTCGGATTACCAGTGGTCGCTGACCCTGCTGCAACGCTTCAAGCAGATGATGCCGCATATCCCGACCAAATCCGGCCTGATGCTGGGTCTGGGCGAGACCGACGAGGAAGTCATCGAAGTCATGAAGCGCATGCGCGAACACGACATCGACATGCTGACCCTCGGTCAATACCTGCAACCGTCGCGCAGTCACTTGCCGGTGCAGCGTTTCGTGCACCCGGACACCTTCGCCTGGTTCGCCGAAGAAGGTTACAAGATGGGCTTCAAGAACGTCGCTTCGGGCCCGCTGGTACGTTCCTCGTACCACGCCGACGAGCAGGCGAAGCTGGTCAAGGCCGAGCTGCTGGGTTCCTGATTCACTGCTGATGTAAAAATGCCCGCCGAGGACGGTTCCTCGGCGGGCATTTTTTTGCCTGAGACAAGGGGCTTTTGTTTGTCTCTTCAGCTGACTACTGTGTGTGCATGACTTTACCGCTGGAGCCCAAGGATGACCGTTCGACCGAGCCACACCCTGATTGCCCACCGACCCGTACCGGCACTGCCCTCCGAAGGGACGATTGGCGTCATCGCGCCTGCCGGCCCCGGCGCCCTCGACACTGAAAAAGCGCTGCAGTGGATGCGCGCGCGCGGCTATGGGCTGAAGGTGTTTCCGGGTGTCTATGAGAAGGACGGCTATCTGGCCGGCAGTGACGACGTACGCCTGCGCGATCTGCACGCGGCGTTCGCTGACCCGGAAGTCGACGCGATCATTTGCCTGCGCGGCGGCTACGGCACGCCGCGTCTGCTCGACCGAATCGATTACGACCTGCTCAGCCGGCATGCCAAGCCGTTTGTCGGCTATAGCGACATCACCGCGCTGCACCTGGCCATCAGTCGCTACGCCGGGTTTGTGACCTTTCACGGCCCGCTGCTCAATGCCGACCTGCTCGGCGACAAGGAGCCGCCGACCGTCACGTCATTCTTCGCCATGCTGCGCGGGCAACTGAAGTCAGGGAGTGTACTGAGCCATCCGGCGGCTTATCCGTTATCCACCGTCGAACCGGGCATCGCTCACGGGCGTTTGCTCGGCGGCAACCTGGCAATGATTGCTGCAACCCTCGGCACGCCCTACGAGATTGATGTCGAAGGCGCAGTTCTGTTCATCGAGGACATCAACGAGCCGCTGTATCGCATTGATCGCCTGCTGACCCAGATGCGTCTGGCCGGCAAGCTGGCCCGACTGCGCGGTGTGCTGGTCGGTGATATCGCCGGGGTGGAGGTCGACGCGCTGAATCGCCTGCTCAAGCAAACCTTTGAGCCGTTGCGGATTCCGGTGCTGTCGGGCTGGCGCAGTGGCCATTGCGACCCGAACCTGACACTGCCGTTGGGCGCGCTGGTGCGCCTGGATGCGGGGAAGCAGGAGTTGCTGCTGGAGCAGGATGTGGTGATCAAAGTCTAGAAATTGGTCGCCTGACATTCAGTCATCGCGGGCAAGCCCGCGATGCTTTTATTGGGCGCGCAGGCTCTCAAGCAACTTGTGCGTCGGATACCCATCCGCCGGCCAGCCCAGCGCCTGCTGGGCACTGCGAATGGCCTTGCGGGTATTGGCGCCGATAATCCCGTCCGCTGTGCCGGCGTCGTAATTACGCGCGCTCAATAGCGTCTGCAGTTCGATGCGCTCGGTGCGGCTCAGCGGCAGATCATCTTTCGGCCAGTCGCCATTGATCAGGCCCGCGCCTTCAAAGCGCTCGGACAACAGGCTCACCGCCAGCGCATACGACGACGAATTGTTGTACTTGAGAATCGCCCGGAAGTTGTCGAGGATCAGGAACGCCGGGCCGCGATAACCGGCCGGCAGCAGCAGGGCGGCGGACAGTTGTTCGGAACCGGCTGGCACCTGCGCACCATTGGGCAGGTTCACACCCAGTTGCCGCCATTCGGCGACGCTTTTGCGAATCGCGCCATCGGCCAGCGTGTAGTTGAAACCGCTCGGCAATTGCACTTCGAAACCCCACGGCTGGCCGCGTTGCCAGCCCGAGCTTTGCAGGTAATGCGCGGTCGAGGCCAGCGCATCGGCCGGGCTGCCCCAGATGTCGCGGCGACCGTCACCGTCAAAGTCCACGGCGTGGGTGTTGTAAGTGGTCGGAATGAATTGGGTCTGGCCCATCGCGCCGGCCCAGGAACCGAGCATCTTCTCCGGGGTGATATCGCCCTGTTGCAGAATCTGCAGGGCGGCGATCAGTTGCGCGTGAGCAAAGCCAGGACGACGGCCTTCGTAGGCAAGGGTGGCCAGCGAGTTGATCACCGACTTGCTGCCCTGAAACTGGCCGAAATTGCTTTCCATGCCCCACACCGACACCAGCGCCTGGCGATCAACGCCATAACGCTGTTCGATGCTTTGCAGAATGTCGGCGTACTGATTGATCAACGCCTGGCCCTTGCGGACGCGCAGTGGTGACAGCGCACCATCGAGGTATTCCCACACCGGGCGGGAAAACTCCGGCTGACTGCGATCGGCACGGATCACGCTGGCGTCGAAGCTGATGTTGGCAAATGCCTGATCGAACAGCTCGGGGCGAATCCCGGCGGCGAGGGCGTCCTTGCGGAAGCCCGCCTGCCATTCGGCAAAGGTCTGGGTCGGTTGAATATCGAGCGGGTCGGCGGACGGCACTACCGGCGGAATAATCGCTGGGGCCGTGGTAACCGGGGCGGCTTGAAGCGGCTGTGCATCGGCGGCGGTGGGTTTTTCCGCGCAGGCGACAAGCAGGATGAAGCTGGAGGCAGCGATCAATTGGCGCACGGGCCAACGACGGGAAAGACTTGGGGGCATGCACAGTTCCAGGGGAAACGAATCAGGTGCAGACCTTAACATGAGCGGGGGGTGGTGCGCTTCAGGCAGCCAGAAAGTAAAAAGCCTCCCGGTTGTCAGACCGGAAGGCTTCGCGGCGGTAGCTGCCTTTGCCCTTGGCTGGTCGTTCCTGGCGGCTGCGGAACAAGGGCTGGGCGACGATGGATTTGGCCTTGTTGGGGCCATGCTTTGCTGGCTTTTTGCTCATGAGGGTTCTCTGGATTGAGTGGGTTTGGCGCGGCAAATAATCTGCCGATGTTGGGCGTCTGTCCAGTGCCTGTTGTGTAGGAATGTTCTGGCGCTTTCGCGAGCAAGCTCGCTCCCACATTTGGAATGCATTTCAATGTGGGAGCGAGCTTGCTCGCGAATGGCCGTTATGCGGGAAACAGGTTATTCGGCAGGAAGTGTCAGGCGCTGGCCAGCCATCAACAACGCCAGACGACTCAAGCTCATCCACGGCGAACCCGCCGCCTGGCCCTTGATCTGCGCGTCGATACGCTGCGCTTCGAGCAACAATTGCGCCCAGCGTTGCGCCGAGTAGCGTTGCAGTGCCTTGCTCATCAGCGGCTTGCGCTTGTCCCAGACCGGCGGTTTCGATTGGCTGAAACACTTGTCCAGTGGCGTGCCCTGGCTGTATTGCAGGGAAATGTTGGCCAGCAGGCGCAACTCCCGCGCCAGTGCCCAGAGGATCACCGGCGGTTCGACGCCTTCGCCGCGCAGGCCCTCAAGCATGCGCAAGGCGTGGGCCGGTTCGCCGTTGAGCACCGCGTCGGTCAGGCCGAACACGTCGAACCGGGCACTGTCGGCTACGGCGGCCTGCACGGTTTCGATGGTGATCTGCCCACCTTCGGCCATCAGTTTGAGCTTTTCGATTTCCTGGGCGGCGGCGAGCAGGTTGCCTTCGACACGCGCGGCAATCAATTCGACGGCGTCCTGACTGGCCGACAGGCCTGCCTGGGACAGGCGCTGACGAATCCAGCTCGGCAGCTGATTGGCATCCACCGGCCAGATCTGCACGAACTGGGTCTGTTGGCCTTCGACCAGTGCCTTGCCCCACTTGGTTTTCTGCGCGCTGCCATCGAGCTTCGGCAAGCTGATCAGCAGGACAGTGTCTTCAGCGGGGCGTGAGCAGTATTCGATCAGCGCGGCGGCGCCTTTGTCGCCAGGTTTACCGGACGGCAGGCGCAGTTCCAGCAGGCGTTTTTCGGCGAACAGCGACATGCTTGCGCCGGCCTGCAACAACGTACCCCAATCGAAATTGGCGTCGGCGGCGAAGACCTGACGTTCGTCGAAACCTTGCTGACGGGCAGCGGTGCGGATGGCGTCGGCGGCTTCCTGACACAGCAACGGATCATCGCCGCTGATGATGTAGACCGGCGCGAGTGCGCCTTGCAGGTGTTTGCCGAGTTGCGCGGGAGCGAGCTTCATAAAGAAGGGCGAGCGGGGCGCCTGAGCGCCCCGACCGTCTTACTGCTGCGGGATTTCGAGCGGCGACTGACGCGGAGTTTCCGCCTCAGCCTTCTGCGCCGCTTCCAGCGCATCGGCTTCAGCCTTGGCGCGGTCGTTGGCGGTTTGCTGCAGTTGCTGCAACTGGCCCGGGGTCAGCTGCGACAGGCGCAGCATCATGCGTTGCACCAGCTCGCGACGGATTTCATGACGGGCGTCGTTGGCTTCCTGATCGGAGCCGACGAGGTTGTTGCCGTCGTGAATGAACACCTTCTGCACTTCGAGCTTGTCGCTGATCAGGGACAGGTCTTTGTCGCCGCGGATGTCATAGCTCAGCACAGTGTTGACCTGATACTCGCCTGTGCGCCCGGCACCGGCATAGCTGAGAATGCGCTGGCTTTCCTGCTCGTCAGCCAGATACAGCTTGTACGGCGCGCCGCTGTAAACCTTGACGCCGCTGGACTCCAGCGTCTGACGCAGCTGTCTTACGGTTTCGCCATAAGCGTTACGCGCGCTCAGGTCGATTTCCTTGATCGACAGTTCGTTGGTGCCGGTACCACGCAACTGGAAACCGCAGGCGCTCAGCAGAACGGCGAGGCCCATCACCAGCAGATTGCGTTTGATCATTGTGTTGCTCCCCTTGAAACCAGGTGAGCCGACTCTGCGGCCCGAAAGGTTTTACTGGCTGCCAGGCGAGCCTGGCAGCCGATCCAATTTAGCTGGCGACGATGTTGACCAGTTTGCCCGGTACCACGATCACTTTGCGAATGGTCAGGCCGTCGACGAAACGCAGCACGTTTTCGTTGACGCGCGCGGCGGCTTCGATCTCTTCGCGGGTGGCGCTGGCCGGCATTTCGATCTGCCCGCGCAGCTTGCCGTTGACCTGAATGACCAGGGTCAGGTTGTCCTGCACCAAGGCACTTTCGTCCACGGCCGGCCAGCCTGCATCGATCACCGCATCGGCGTGACCCAACTGCTTCCACAGTTCGTGGCTGATGTGCGGGGTGATTGGCGCCAGCAGCAGGGTCACCGCTTCCAGACCTTCATGCAGCAGCGCGCGGTCCTGTTCGGTGCCTTGGGCGGCTTTTTCCAGCACGTTCATCAGCGTCATCACCTGAGCGATGGCCGTGTTGAATTTGTGGTTCTGGCCGACGTCATGACTGGCCTGCTTGATCGCCAGGTGAATCGCACGACGCACGGTTTTCTGCTCGTCGCTCAGAGCGGCGATATCCAGTTTGCCCGGCAAGCCCTGGGTGACGTGAGCTTGCGCCAGACGCCAGACGCGCTTGAGGAAACGGTGCGAACCTTCAACGCCGGAGTCGGACCATTCCGCGCTCATGTCAGGCGGCGAGGCGAACATCATGAACAGGCGGCAGGTGTCGGCGCCGAACTGGTCGATCATCGACTGCGGGTCGACGCCGTTGTTCTTCGACTTGGCCATCTTCTCGGTACCGCCGATTTCCACCGGCAGGCCGTCGGATTTCAGCTTGGCGCTGATCACCTTGGCTTTGCTGTCACGCTCAAGTTCCACGTCTGCCGGGTTGAACCAGGTGTAGGCACCGTTGGCTTCGCGACGATAGTAGGTCTCGGCGATCACCATGCCCTGGGTCAGCAGGTTCTTGAACGGCTCGTTGGAGCTGACCAGACCTTCGTCGCGCATCAACTTGTGGAAGAAGCGCGCGTAGAGCAGGTGGAGAATGGCGTGTTCGATACCACCGATGTACTGATCCACCGGTAGCCAGTGGTCGGCGGCGGATTTTTCTACCAGGCCACCTTCAAAATGCGGCGAGGCGTAACGGGCGTAGTACCACGACGACTCGACGAAGGTGTCCATCGTGTCGGTTTCACGCTTGGCCGGCGCGCCGCATTTCGGGCAGCTGCATTCGTAGAACTCGGGCATGCGCGCCAGCGGCGAACCGGCGCCGTCCGGCACCACGTCTTCCGGCAATACGACCGGCAGTTGATCTTCCGGCACCGGCACGTCGCCGCACGTGGCGCAGTGGATGATCGGGATCGGGCAGCCCCAGTAGCGCTGGCGGCTGATGCCCCAGTCGCGCAGGCGGAACTGGGTGCGCGAGGCGCCCAGTTGTTTCTTGATCAGCGCCACTTCCATGGCGTCGAACGCGCCGGCGAAGTCGAGGCCGTCGAACTCACCGGAGTTGATCAGCGTGCCGTGCTCGCCGTAAGCGTCTTGCCACGGCGCCGGGTTGCTGTCACCGGAGCTGGTGCGCACCACCGATTTCACCGGCAGGTTGTACTTGTGAGCGAACTCGAAATCGCGCTCGTCGTGCGCCGGAACCGCCATGACCGCGCCGTCGCCGTAGTGCATCAGCACGTAGTTGGCGACCCATACCGGCAGTTTCTCGCCGGTCAGCGGGTGCTCGACGAACAGGCCGGTCGGCAGGCCTTTCTTTTCCTGGGTGGCGACATCGGCTTCAGCGACGCTGCCGCCCTTGCATTCAGCGATGAACGCTTGCAGCTCGGCATTGTTCTGCGCGGCCAGGGTGGCCAGCGGGTGCTCGGCAGCCACGGCGACGTAGGTCGCGCCCATCAGGGTGTCCGGACGGGTGGTGAAGACTTTCAGGGTGCCGGCTTCGCCGATCGAATCGACGTTGTACGGGAACTGCACTTCCATGCCACGGGACTTGCCGATCCAGTTGCGCTGCATGGTCTTGACCTGTTCCGGCCAGCCAGTCAGTTCGTCGAGGCTTTCCAGCAGCTCGTCGGCGTAAGCGGTGATCTTGAAGTAGTACATCGGGATTTCGCGCTTTTCGATCAGCGCGCCGGAGCGCCAGCCACGGCCGTCGATGACTTGCTCGTTGGCCAGAACGGTCTGGTCGACCGGGTCCCAGTTCACGGTGCCGTTTTTACGGTAGATCACGCCTTTTTCGAACAGGCGGGTGAACAGCCATTGTTCCCAGCGGTAGTAGTCCGGCTTGCAGGTGGTCACTTCACGGGACCAGTCCACCGCGAGGCCGAGGCTGCGCAGCTGCGACTTCATGTAGGCGATGTTCTCGTAGGTCCACTTGGCGGGCGCTACGTTGTTTTTCATTGCGGCGTTTTCCGCCGGCATGCCGAACGCATCCCAACCCATGGGCTGCAGAACATTCTTGCCCTGCATGCGCTGGTAGCGCGAGATCACGTCGCCAATGGTGTAGTTGCGCACGTGGCCCATGTGCAGCTTGCCGCTGGGGTAAGGGAACATCGACAGGCAGTAGTAGGTTTCCTTGCCTGGCTGTTCACTGACTTCAAAGGACTTTTGCTCATCCCAGAACGACTGGGCGGCGGCTTCGATCTCACGTGGCTGATATTGTTCGTGCATGGCTACTTTTGTACTGGATAGGGGTGGCCTAATCCTCTTCGACGGCGGCATCCGGGATGGCCCGGGTGCGCTGGAAGTGGAATGACAGGAAGCGCCGTAGCATACATGACCGCGCTTGGCCGAGGGAAACCCTGATTACAGCTGTTTGCCCGACCTTTTGGCCGACGAGGGCCGTTGGTCGCGGCGTGTAGCCGGTTCGTGCAGCGAAGCTAAGCTCTAATTGGGGAGTGAGTCTTATCTTCAATGAGGTGAGGGATGGTGGAGCAACGGAAAAAGAACGTAACGAAACCCGAGTTGTATGAAAGGTTGATCGATCGTCTGGGCATGGCGCTGGACGCCGTGAAAACCGCTGACCGGCTGCGCGACGAGCGCCCCCTGGAACTGGAATTGCGTGGCTTGAGTCCCGCCGAGTTCAAACTGGTCAAGGCCTATCTGGATCGCAGTGAACGTGAAACGCAGGGATGCCTGTCTCAAGCAGTGAAGCAGCTCGATGCAGCACATTCGGCCAAGGTCATCTGGCTCAAGGACAAGGCGCCGCGCAGAGACACCGGCAAGGTGCGTTCTGTGCAGGCCAAGTAAGCGCATGGCAGGTCATGAAACGGATCTTTTGCAACAGGATCCGGCCTACTGGTTGTAACGCGTAATCAACACTCTTAGGCTTCGGGCATCTTTGGAGATGCCCGATGCCCTTTCGCTATTTCATCAAACAACTTTTACTGCCGCCCGGCATTCTTTTGCTGCTGTTGCTGGCCGCCTGGTGGCTGCGCCGCTCGCGGCCGCGTCTGGCGGGTGTGTGTTTTGCCCTCGGCTTTGGCGGCCTGTGGCTGATGAGCCTGCCGGTGGTCGTGCAGTGGAGCGCCAAGGCGCTGGAACGAGAGCCGCCGCTGGCGCGGCAGGAATGGGCAACGCTGGCGCAACGCGCCGATGCGATTGTGGTGCTGGGCTCGGGGCGTGAGCGCGGTGATCTGGCCTGGGGCGAAGACCAGCCGACCGGCGTCGGCCTTGAGCGTCAGCGTTACGCCGCACGCTTGGCCAAGGCCTCGGGCCTGCCGATCCTGACCAGCGGCGGCCTGCACTACGGCACGCCGCCGACCGAAGCGAAATTGATGGCAGATTCGTTGCGTGATGATTTCGCCGTAACGGTGCGCTGGCAGGAAGGCGAGAGTCGCACCACATGGGAGAACGCGAAGATGACGGCAGATATCCTCTTGCCGCAAGGGATCAAGCGGGTCGTCGTGGTGACGCAGGCGTGGCACATGCCGCGTGCAGTGTGGAGCTTTGAGCAGGCGGGTTTCGAGGTGGTGCCGGCACCGGTGGGTTTCCTCGGTACGGATAACGCTCGCCCGTTTGGCGGCTGGTTGCCGGAATTCAAGTCGATCTGGCAGAGCGGGCAGTTGCTCAATGAAGCGGTGGGGCAGGTGGGGTACTCGTTGTTTTACCGCTGAATATCATTGTGGCGAGGGGATTTATCCCCGATGGGGCGCGTAGCGGCCCTTCTCTTACCTTCAGAAGAGGGGACTGCTGCGCACTCCAGCGGGGATAAATACCCACGCCACACTTAACAGAGGGT
>NZ_JASCPT010000080.1:0-25377 GCF_029959775.1 Pseudomonas sp. PS01270
ATCCCATCCCCTCCGTCCGCACCAGACTCGCCTTCGAAACCCCCGCCACCCCCGCGCGAATATTCTCCAACAACCCGCGCAATTCCCGGTGCTGCGCCGGCGGAAACACCACCGTCACGCCCGCTTTCGCCGGTGTGGCGCCATACAGTCGCGCCGAGCGATCAGGCACCTCATCAATCGGGCTTAACGCTGCCGCGAGGCGGCCTTCGAACAGCGCCAGTTGCGTGCGCACGCGGACGATTTCCTGCTGCAATTCCACCGCCCGGGCGGTTTTGTGGCCCTGGCGGTTTTTGTTGTGGGTGAGCTGGTTGCGTTCGCGGTTGAGGGTTTTCAGGTAGTCGCGTTCGCGCAGCACTTCCTTGATCGTGGCTTGCAGCGCCGCTTGTTCCGCCGGAGTGGACACGGTGAAGGTCACGCCGCTGGTTCGCGCGGCGTCGAAGACGCGCAGGCGCAGGGCTTTGGGCAAGCGCTGGAACAGTTCGTCGAGGTCGGGGATTTTCTCGCCGGCAAGATCAAAACCTTCCAGCGCCCGGCTCAGGCCGAGGTTCAGCGCCGGGCTGTAGGTGTCCTGCACGGCATCGGCGAGGACGCGGCTGTGTGCGGGCAGATCGTCGAGGGCCGGCAGCTGCGGCTGCTCGATGCTCTGCAATTTGGCCAGCCAGTCCGGCAGGTTGTTGAACATCGCCATGCCGGCGTTGAACAGCGTTGAATATTGCCCGGCCTGTTCGGTCTGCAAGCGCAGCGGCAAGGTGTAAAACAGCGGGCGGGTCAGTTGCGGGTGTTGTTCGAGGTAACCGAGCATTTGCTCATTGGCCGCGTCGCTACGGCCGATGTCCTTGAGGCAAGCGTATTCGCTGGCGAGCGCCTGATCGATCTGCACTTGGCCGTCGAAATACCACGCCGAGCGATGGAAACGCCCGGCGCACAGCAGTTGCGCGCGATCGGCGGTGATGCGTTCGAGCAGGCGATTCCAGCGTCCGAGGTTGTCGCGATGACTGTTCAGCACCTCGTCCATGGCCGGACGGTCGATCAGGTCATTGATGCCGCGTTTGCCGCTGAGCAACGGGCCGTCGAGCACGTCTTTCATGCGCCTGTTCTGATCCTTGCCGAGCTCGACCAGTGTGCTCAGATGACGCTCGACGAAATCGGCCGGGGCCACTTCGAGAAAATATTCACGGGTGTAAAAGCGTCGATCCGCCTCGGCGGTGACGCGAGCGTGCGCGGTGAAATCCGGGGCAACGCCGTCGAAGCGGTTCAGCGCCAATGACTCGTTCAAAGCCTTTTCGCGCTGTTGCTGCAGTTCAGGTCGAGCCTGGGTATCGGTCGGGACAACCTCACCACCCTTGTTCAAATAGTCGAGCAGCGCCTGCCGGGTATTTTCCCGATCCGGCTCGGGCAATTGCTCCAGTTCAGCGAACAATGCCTGGGCGCGCGGATCGTCGCTGGCCTTGGCCAGGGTGTCGAAATCCTGAGCGCCCAACTGGCTCAGCGACTCGATGTAACTGGCCAGCAGATAGTCGCGCTCGTTGTTGTCGGTGTTGCTCCACTGCTCGATCCAGCCGACCACCAGGTCCTGATAATCAGCCAGATCGCGCATCACGCCGAGGTCGTCGTTGACCAGCAGAAACAGCGTGTCGTCCTGATAAGGTCCGCGCACCCGGCCAAGAAATTCGCCGATATGCGCCTCGCGAAAACGCCGTGGGTTTTCCCACAGATAAGGTTCGCGTTCGTGCTCGGGCGCATCGCTGACCTGCACCGCCGGCATCCGCGTGGCGTCTGCCTCGGCCAGCGGTTTCGCTGTGCAGGCCACTTCCGCCAGCCACTGTTTCGCCTGAGCCACGGTGAGCAAATGCTCGCCGCCGATCAGACAATGCACCGGGCCGAGATCGACCGCCTGCATGAAGTGCTCGCGCTCCTCCGCGCTGTCCAGCACCTGTCGGCATTTCGCCGCGCTCAACTGCACGTCGGCGAAGGTCACGTAGAGGGTGCTTTTGCGCGAGAAGATCAACGCCGGACGTTCTTCGATGGCGCTGCGCTGATCCTCGCTGACGCTTTTGCCGCGATGCAGCAATGCGCTGATGACACCGTCGAGCACGCGATATTCGTACAGCTCACCGTTGAGACTGTCGACGATGTACAGCCAACCGTCGCGCAGGCGGCGGATGCCCATGGGGCGCGTGGTCAGAGTGTACGGCAGCGTGATTTCGGTGCTGGGGGCGAAGGGTTTTTCGACAAGGCCGTACGCGAGGGGCAATAGTTGAACGTGGGTGTTGCGCAAGGGGCAGGCGGCGGGGCCGATGATCGGGGCTTTGGACGCGGCGGCTGCCGCAAGGTTGGCGGGGTGCATCATTGAGCACATTTCCCTGTGTCTATTTGTGACAGAGAAATGTGCGTGTATCTGGAAAACGACAGCAGTCAGATCTTTCTGTGTTTTGCGTAGGAATCGAACACTCGGGATGAAACCTACAAGGGATCGTCCGAAATCTTACAGAGGTTACTTCGGATGAATCGTGAGTAACGCTGAAGGCCTACCCGCGCTCGCAAACCGACGCAGGGCAAACAGAGCCTTTAACAGGCGCATTGCCCGAGGATACGAGCTGTACCGCTCATCGAAACCGATTGTTCAACCCATCGATTGATTGACGCCAAAATAGTGGCCACCTAATATCATGCCGGCTGATGCGCTAGTGCAGAGACGCCAGCGACTCTTTGCGCTCATCCGCGCCGCTGTCCGGCCGAGCATGGCACCTGATCAGATCGATTATTGCCCGTTACAGGATCTTCTACATGGACGTTCGTCGTTCGTATTCCTCGCGCACCAGTCTCCTGCTCCTGTGGGCGAACTCATCAGTTCATTGGCATGCCCAACCGCGGACAGACGTTCCTGCTGGCAAACATCATGGTCTTGCAGCCACTATGAGCGCAGTCCGATGGCATCGTCGTTGCCAATCCCAGTATCTCGCTGGATCGTGCGGGTAATGGAGCAGAACCAGGGACAAAACAAGTTCTGATAAACAGAGGTCTGTCCCCCCGAGGTCATCCGCGGCGGAAAATCGTGTCTGGAGCCCATGCAATGCATCTGATCAACTCTTTACCCTTCGTCATCGACACTGAACCCTATGACGCGTGGAAGCAGCAATGGGCAAATCAGGAAGGCCTGGATATTCATTCGTATATCAACGACCAATGCCACCCGGAACAGATATTGATGTTTTCCACGTTGCTGTTCCCCACGTTCATCGTGTCTGAGGGAGGCGTCTTCCTCGAGCGAAATTTTTCACACGAAGCGTTCGCGCGCTGCGTGAACCTGGCCGCTGGCGACATGGCGGAGGTTGAGCGGCTTATGAATTATGTGAAGATTTATGATGTTTTTGGCCAATACGGAAATGGTGTATTGCCCAGAATATTTCTTCAGCTGTGCGAGATGATCGGGTTTGCCTGGCGAATGGTGTTGAAGGAGAAATTCCCGGACACATTATTCACTGTCGAGGTGTCGAACTCGGATGGGAATTACGGCCCGGTGGTTACGTTTTATCAGGTGAAACAATGATTGATCCCTTCCCAATGCCTCGCTGATAAAAGATTTTTTGTCTTGATGCGCCCGCCTCAAGAGCGTGGGCGAGCTTTTACGTTTCTTGAGCTGAGCCACCAATACAATGCCTAAATTTTCCTGTGTGTGCGGTCAGATAATCAATTTGTCTCATGGTACGTCCGAGTTAGAGTTTTCAATGGTTGCCGAGCGAAAGATAGATGAGCTGGGTGCTGCCTTGGCAGACCGTTGGTTGTCTGAGGAAGAGTTCTATCAGCAGATAGGTGCGGGTGCTACTACTGTTTATCGATGCAATAAATGCGGGCGACTACATATTGATCAAGGTGGCGGAAACTTTTCTTCCTATATTAAGGAACTATGATAGAGCGCGCCACACGCTTTCGGGTAAGAGTGGGGACTGGATTGTTCGCCAGCAAGAGGCTTCAAATGGACTTTTCAATTGCGGAGTACGGAGCGGTCGGCCCTTTGAATGGCAAGTTGTCCAGAGGACAAGTGCGCGACATTCTTGGAGCCGGTTTCGAAGTGTTCTGGAAAACAGCTGACTCCTTGAATACTACGGATGCTTATTTTCAGCTCGACCTTCATGTCTACTACGACGCGCGAGATATGGTTAAAGGGGTAGAGTTTTTCGAAAGAAGCACGGTGTCCTGGAACGGCCACAAGCTGGTAGGCGAAACATCCACGGACGTGTTGGCTTTGTTTCGTCGCCACGGTATTGATCCCGTCATTGACGATGACGGATTTGAAGTCGGTGAGTTGGGTATGGGGTTTTACGTTGACGATGACGACGACTTGATCACCACTTTATATATCAATCTGCGCCGCGAAATTCATTTAACGGCGTCGTGCTCTAACATGAGCCAGAGATGATCATCTGCCCAAGATGTCAGCAGGATTACATTGTCTGTGCCCATGTTAAGGCCACTGGGAAAGAGTTATTCATGTGCCCAGAGTGCGACGCTACCTGGTTTTCAGTTGAGGCGATCGGCGTTGCGCCTTTTCTGGATTTTGGGACTTATATGGAAAGCATAGGCTTGTCGATGCTGTGGGACGAGTTGGACATTGTTTCCGATTCAGAAGACTCAAGAAATGACAGTGTTTGATCCGGCAATGAAGTGAGGTTGTTATGAAGGAGTTGTTCGGTCAGCCATACCGCCAGTCAGACCCTTATTGGATTGTCAAAGGGTATTTTGACAGGATGTATGATGATGGCCGTTTCATCGAGGCAGCCGGCTATATTGTTAGGCGTTGGGGGTTCAGTGTTGATGGAGCATACTGTAACTTCCCTGATGTAAATAGCTCATTTGAAGAGGGTCATTTCGAAGGAGTGGAGTTTTCTTATGGGTGTCCCTCTAGCGATGCAGACACAATTGTTGTCAGTGAAGAGGTTTGCATGGAATACCTTCGGCTAGCTTGTGATAAATACCTACAGCGCCATCCTGAAAGTAACGCTGAAGTAGATGTTCTCTTAAGTGGGAGCTATATCTGATAAGTAGAAGTGTTCCATTTGTCTAGCGCAGCCAAAAGATCTCCGATCAAGAGAAAGTTAAAAGATGAATGATTTCGAGTCAGTAAAGAAACTGATTATCCAGTTGGTTAAAGATAAAGCCGGTAATTTTGATGGTGACAGTTGGGGAGCTGATTACAAGCTGAACTGGGAAGACGAGTTAGCGGAAAGGCTAGCAAACGCTTTCTACAATATGTCCAGAGCGGCATCCGCCAAAGAAAATACAGATGATGTCATGTTGAAAGCCGCGTTACTGAATTCACGAACGGACTTCATGGATCTCGCCAATTTTTTCAGGGATATTTTCGACGATTTGGATGCACTGCTGCGCAAGCCAGTCTGGCCGGATATTCCAGAAGGATTTGATTATCAGGGCTACCACCAGCGAGTTATCCATAGGTGCAGAATGCGCAAGCCTGACCATCTTGGAAGGAATTGCGTATCTTTCTTGGTTCAGGGGATCCCGGCAAAAATGACAATGGTATTTAGTTTTTTAAGTCGCGGTGATCTGGGATTGATCCATGCTGGCATGTCCCGAGAAGAATCAAGGAAGGCGCTTGGTGGTCGGTTTGAGGCGTTTTACAAAGCCGAAGATTCGACAGTACCGACCGACGCTTACGATGATTTAGGCGTGCACGTTTACTTTGATGAGCGCTACCGGGTCGTTGGCGTTGAGTTTTTGAAATGGAGTGAGCTTGTTTGGGACAACCAGAAACTGGTCGGTGAGAATGCGCTTGTGGTTCGACAGTTTTTGGCCAAGCGAGGAGAGGTTCTAGTTTTCAATGATTCAGGCTTCAGTGCCACTGGCGTGGGTTTAAGGTTTTATGTGCCTGATTTCGAAGAAGACGACGCCATCGTTGAGGCTGTCTATGTAGAAGTTGGCGGCGTATGAGGAGAAGCGCGGGACACTAATAGCTTAGGGGTTGGACATCTCAGAGAAACTCAGCTTCAGCCGCAATCTGGAGGTTTTACAGTGATTACCGAAGACATAAAGATCGTCCAAGAGATCTTTCAGTTGGTCGAAGCCGGCATCGTCCATGGCTATGACGCGTTCCGTTATGGCGTGGAGTTGGGGGAGGGCTACATCGAGACGGAGCTATGCGTTGAGAAAGACGGCGTCGAGGACTGGAATGTCGAGGAAGACATCAACGGCGCGATAATTCTACGTCTGGTCCGCGAATTACAGGACAGCGCAGTCAAGCGTGGCGAGCCATGGAAGTCATTCGTCCTCTCCTACCGCGAAGGCGAACAAGTCAAAACGAAATTCGAGTATTGATCCCCGACTTTGAGATCAAAAGATCGCAGCCTTCGGCAGCCCACTACACAATCCGTAGGGCCTGCCAAAGGCTGCGATCTTGTGCTTTTCACTTCGGATAAAGCGGCGGCAATCCACTCTCACTCACCGGATCCTGCACGCGCTCGGCGGCGGGAATCGTTCGAATCGCCCGCCACAAATCCTCACCCTGCCAATGCTGCCCGGTCTCGCTGTACAGCGCGCCGTTCAAGCCATCCAACGCATCCGATAACGGCACAAACCGCGCCGCCATGTCCGCCAGTGTCTCCGGCTGCTGCCGCGCCCAGGCGTCCAGTGCCTGGCGGGTGGCGTGGGGGTCGTTGGCCTGGCTGGCGCGTTTGATGTCGTCGAGCAGGGTGCGTGGACTCGGGCCGGTCTGGGCGGCGCGGTGGATTGCCGGTTGCCAGCGGGCGCGCCACCAGAGGCCGAAGCCGAGCAGAGTGGTGCAGGCGAGGATCAGGGTGCTGAGTTTCCACCACCACAGGGTGTCGTTGTCGGGCGTGCTCGGTTGCAGGGTGCCGGCCGGGGTGTCGATTTGCAGGCTGGGGTTGTTCGCCACTTGCAGGGTGCGCGCGGGCAGGCTGCTGTGTTCGAGGTGGTCTTCGAAGGTGTTCCACCAGACCACGTCGACGGTTGGCAGGTCGATCGCGCCGCTGCGGCTTGGCACCAGTGCTTCGCGTTCTTCGCGGCTGCCGATGATCCCGCGGTCGCTGCTCTGGTTGCTCAGCACCGGTTGGTCGGGGTAGCGGCGCAGGCCGTTGACGTCGGTGGCGGGCAGGGCCGGCAGTTGCGAGCTGGCGAGGCCTTCGACTTTCAGGGTCAGGCTGCGGGTCAGGGAATCGCCGACCTGGGTGTGGTCCGGTTCCGGGCTCCAGCTCTCGCTGAGGCTGAGGCTGCGCGCCGGCAGCCATGGCGCATCGACCGGGTAGGTCAGCGGTTTCGGTTTGACCGTCAGTGGAATCGACGCCGAGCTCACGCGCATCAGTTTGCCGGGCTTCGGCCCCGAGGCGTCTGCCGATGGCGCGGTATCGACCAGCGTGGCGCTGAAGGTCTGCGGGGCGATCGTCAGCAGGCCGCTGTGTTGCGGGTAGATCGCGTAGCGCATCTCGATCACGCCGTGGCGCAGGCCATTGATGTCTTTTTCGTAGGTGCGCGTGTCGCCAAGTTGTTCGATGCGCGCATCGGCGATTTGCAGCGGGCTCAGGCTGCTATCGTCGTACAGCGAGACTGAATGATAGATGCGCAGGGTCAGGATGGCCTGGGCCTGCACGTAAACGCTGGTCTGATCGAGGCTGGCTTCGATGAACACCGGATCAAGGCTGTTGTTGTCTTCGCGGTTATCGCTGGCGATCACCTGCACGGTGATCGGCTGGCTCTGCGCTTCGCCCAGTTGCAGCGGCGGAATCACTACGCTGCCGTTCTCTTTCGGCAGCAGGGTGATGATCCAGCGTGTGGTCGCGCGATTGTCGCCGTTGAGGGTGTTGAGCTGGTTGACCTGGCGCGTGCCGCGCACTTCGAACAGCGCTTCCAGCGCCGACAGGTCGGGCTTGCCGAACTGGGTGACGTCGTCAGTTTCGAGGGTGAGCTCGACCGTCTCGCCGGAGTTCAGGCGACTGCGATCCACGCTGGCGGTCAGCTCGGCCGCCTGAGCGGTGGCCGTGCAGATCAGCAGGGGCAGCAAGAGAGCGGTGAAGCGGGTCATCGATTGTTTTCCTGATCCTGATGTTGTTGCTGTTCGTACCAGAATTTGCGCCTGAGCAGCTCGCCCGGGTCGTCCGGGATCTTGCCCAGCCATTGTTCGAGCGCCTGACGCTGCTCGCCTTCGAGGTTGTTCTCGCTCGGGCGCAGGGTCGGCACCGTGTCGGTTTCCTCTTCCTCGGCACTGCCGGGTATTTCGTGAGGGCCGGGCAGCGGCGGGGCGGTCGGCGGCGGTTCGCTGGCCGACTCGGCCGGTTGCGCCTCGCTCTGAGTTTCGCTGCTGACCGCCGGAGGGGGCGCGGTGGTGGGCGAGGGCTCATCGCCGGGCAGACTTTGTTGGTTCGGCTGGTTGTCCGGTACGGGCGGCGGCGGGGCGTTTTTCTGCTTCAACAGGTTTTCCACCAGCGTCTTGTTGGTCTGCGCCGGACGCAGATCCGGTTGCAGTTCCAGCGCCTGTTCATAAGCGTCGATCGCTGCTTCCAGCTCGCCGCTTTTGGCCAAAGCGTTGCCACGATTGTAGTGGGCGCGGGCATCGCTGCCCTCGGCAAAACGCTGAGCGGCGCCACTGTAGTCGCCGGCCTCGTACAACGCCACCCCTTGCCATTGATGATCATCGAAATGCTGCGCGGCTTCGGCCGGGC
This sequence comes from Pseudomonas sp. PS01270, assembly GCF_029959775.1. Lineage (NCBI taxonomy): Bacteria > Pseudomonadati > Pseudomonadota > Gammaproteobacteria > Pseudomonadales > Pseudomonadaceae > Pseudomonas > Pseudomonas sp. PS01270. Next base: position 8,691 of record NZ_JASCPT010000080.1, read on the forward strand.
GTTTCTGCTTGAGCAAGTGCAAACCCTGTTGATCGGGGCGCAGCCACAAGTCTTCGAAGTCGAAAGCGTAGCTCGGTTGCGGCAGGCACCACAGCAGCGGCAGGCAGAACAGCCAGCCACGGCGCCCGGCACAGGCGGCGAGCAACAACAGCGGCAACAGCAGCCAGTAACCCTGATCGGCCCACGTATCGAGGCGCACGGTCTGGCCGTCGTCGCGCAGGCTGCGCGGGCCGTTGAGCAGGCCAAGGGCGCCGAGATCAGCTTCGTCGAGTCGCGCCGGGTGATACTCACCGCCCACGCTGTTGAGGAAAGTCGCCAGGCCGGGACTGTCGAGTTGCGGCACGCGGATCGCGCCTTGCTCGTCCTTGAGGAAGCTGCCGTCCTCCTGGGCGATCGGCGCACCTTCAGCGGTGCCGATGCCGAGCATCAGCAGTTGCGTGGACTCGCCATTCAGCGCACGGCGAATGCCGCGCCGTTCCTCTTCGTTGAGCGACGAACCGATCAGCAAAATCCGTCCCTGTCCCAGCGCACCTTGCTTGAGCAATGCCAGCGCCTTGTCCACGGCCAGATCGGCGCGGTGGCCGGCTTCCGGCATCAGCGACGGCTTGAGCGCGTCGAGCAGGTTGCGACTGGTCGCCAGATCATCCGACAGCGGCACCAGCGTGTGCGCGCTGCCGGCATAAACGACGATGGCGGTCTGCGCATCGCTGCGCGCCTGCAACAGGTCGAACAGCTTGCGCCGCGCCTGTTCCAGACGCGTCGGCGGCGAGTCGGCGGCGAGCATTTCCGGGGTCAGTTCGAGCACCACCACCAGCGGATCGGCGGGTTTCTGGCTGGTCTGTTCGACGCGCTCCCAGCTCGGCCCGAGCAAGGCCAGAATGGTCAGCAACCAGGCCACGCCAAGGGCGATCCACGGCAGTTTGCTCTGGCGCCCGCTGCCGCCACTGAGCAGCGCAGCGTGAAATGCCGGCGGCAGAATCATCTGCCAGCGACCGGCGCGTTTCTGTCGGTGCCAGAGTTGCCAGAGCAGCCAGCCGAGCAGCGGCAACAGCAACAGCCACCAAGGGCGGAACCAGTGCGGCCAGAGCGCGATCATCGGCGCCTCCGCAGGCGCAAACGCTGCAAGCGCTGACGCCAGTCCGGCAGCGGACTTTGCAAATACAGTTGCTTGCTGAACAGGCGTTGCAGCGGGTTATCCGGCCACAGTTCGCGGACGACCAGCAACAGACTCAACCACAGCGCCAATGCCAGCGGCCAGTGATACAAGGCTTGCGCCGGACGTGCCTGAGTCGGTTGCTGGGTCACCGGTTCGAGCTGATCGAGGGTGTCCTTGATCGCTTGCAGCTCCAGGCCGTCGTGGGCGCGGAAGTACTGGCCGCCGGTGATTTCGGCGATGGCCTTGAGCGCCGGTTCGTCCAGATCAAGGCTCGGATTGACCCCGAGCAGGCCGGTCGAGCCGCTGTCCTCGGGATTGGCGCCGATGCCGATTGGATAGATTCTGACGCCTTCGCTGGCGGCCAGTTTTGCGGCGGTCAGCGGATTGATTTCGCCGCCGTTGTTGGCGCCGTCGGTGACCAGGATCAGCACGCGACTTTGCGCCGGGCGCAGACGCAGACGTTTCAGGGCCAGACCGATGGCATCGCCGATCGCGGTGTTCTTGCCGGCGATACCGATCCGCGCTTCGTCGAGCCAGATGCGAACGGTGCGCCGATCGAAGGTCAGCGGCGCTTGCAGGTAGGCCTGGCTGCCGAACAGGATCAGACCGACGCGATCGCCGTCGCGGCTTTCGAGGAAATCGCCGAGCAAGTGCTGCACCAGCGACAGACGACTGACTTCTTCGTCCTGCCATTGCATGTCGGGAAAATCCATCGAACCGGACACGTCCACCGCCACCAGCAGATCACGGCCACTGGCGGCAATCGGCAGCGGTTCGCCGAGCCATTGCGGGCGCGCGGCGGCGGTCAGCAGAATCAGCCACAGCAAGATAAATGGCGCCTGCTGCCGCCAGGCCGGCAAGTTCGCACGCGCGCGGCGGCGGGCGAGGCCTTCGAGGTCGGCGAGGAAACTGACTTTCAATGCCGGCTCGCCGCTGTCGGCCACCGGCAGGATCAGACGCATCAGCCACGGCAGCGGCAACAGCACAAAGATCCAAGGCCAGGCGAACTCAAACATGTTTGCGAATCCACGTGTCGACCGCTTGGGTCAGGCCGGCGATGGCTTTGTCGTCGAGTTTGCATTCCGGTTTGTACGCGCCTTCAACCAGCACCATCCAGCGCGTCAGGCCGGCAGCGGGGCAGCGGTTATCGAGGAAGGCCAGCCATTTGCGCCCGTTGAGGGTGTGGCTCTGGCTGTACGGATAGTGGTTGCGGCACAGGCGTTTGAGCAGGCCGTTGAGTTGTTGCAGCCAGGCGCCGGCCGGAGCGCCATCGTAAGGCTTGGGCATTTGCGCCAGTTCGGCGAGCGCGGCGATGCGCACCGGATCCAGCGGTTGCTCGGCGCGTACCACCGGGCGTTTCTTCATCGGAATGAAGCGGCGCAACTTCCACACGGCAAAGCCCAGCAGCGGCAACAGCAGAAGTAGCAGCCACCAGCCCGGCGCCGGTGGCCAGAAGGCGATCGGCGGCGGCGAGATCAGCGGTTGCAGTTGTTCGAGGCCGTTCATCGACCTTTCCCCGGACGCTGCGGATTCAGGAACTCGCGCATCTGCTCGACCATTTCGCTCTGCGTGCTCAACGGCATCAGCAACACCCGCAGCTTTTGTGCGAGCAATTCCCAGCGAGCGATGCGCGCTTCGGCCTGGGCGCGGTAGGTCTGGCGCAGGTCGAAGTTCAGCGTGTCGATTTCCAACTGCGCGCCACGTTCGGCGAAGCGCAGCAGGCCGGCGGCGGGCAGCGCGTGATCGAGCGGATCGGACAGCGGCAGCATCAGCAGATCGCAATGCCGCGCCAGCAAACTCAGTTGTTGTTCGGCGCTGTCGGACAACGCGCGTTCATCGCAAATGACGATGGCCAGACTGCCCGGGCGCAGCACTTCCCGCGCGCGGCGCAGGGCCACGCCGAAGGCATCGCGATCCGGCTCGCGCTCGCTGTGCAGCGACTGATTAACCTTGACCAGACGGTTGAGCAATTGCAGCAGGCTCTGTTTGCTGCGCCGAGGCTTGATTTCGTAGTGCTCGTTATCACCAAACACCAGCCCGCCGACGCGGTCGTTGTGCCCCAGCGCGGCCCAGCCGATCAGCGCCGCGACCTGCGCCGCCAGTACCGATTTGAACATCAGCCCCGAACCGAAAAACAGCCGCGTGCTTTGCTCGACCATGATGAAAATCGGTCGTTCGCGCTCTTCGTGGAACAGCTTGGTGTGCGGTTCCTGCGTGCGCGCAGTGACGCGCCAGTCGATGGTGCGCACGTCGTCACCGGCCTGATACACCCGCACTTGGTCGAAGTCGACGCCACGGCCACGGAATTTCGAGTGATGCAGGCCGATCAGCGGGCTGCGCTGACTCGGCGTGGAAAACAGCTGTACCTCGCGCACGCGGTGACGCATTTCGATCAGCTCGGCGAGGCTGATGCGGATACCGGGTTCGGAGGGCAGGGCGGCGTTCATGGGGGTCAAGCGACGGCGACGACGTCGAGAATCCGCTGCACCACGCGATCCTGATCGATGCCAGCAGCTTCGGCTTCGAACGACAGAATGATGCGGTGGCGCAACACGTCGAACAGCACGGCCTGAATGTCCTCCGGGCTAACGAAGTCGCGACCGGCCAGCCAAGCGTGGGCGCGGGCGCAGCGATCGAGGGCGATCGAACCGCGCGGACTGGCACCGTAGGCGATCCACTCGGCCATTTCCGGGTCGAACTTGGCCGGGTTGCGCGTGGCCATGACCAGTTGCACCAGGTATTCCTCCACTGCGTCGGCCATGTACAAACCGAGGATTTCCTTGCGCGCGGCGAAGATCGCCTGCTGGCTGACCCGACGCTCGGGCTTGGTCTCGCCGTTCAACGCCTCGCCGCGCGCCTGTTGCAGGATGCGCCGTTCGACAGCGGCGTCGGGGAAGCCGATCTTGACGTGCATAAGGAAACGGTCGAGCTGGGCTTCTGGCAGCGGATAGGTGCCTTCCTGTTCGATCGGGTTCTGCGTGGCCATCACCAGAAACAGCGGCGACAGCTCATAGGTGCTGCGCCCGACGCTGACCTGACGCTCGGCCATCGCTTCGAGCAGGGCCGATTGCACCTTGGCCGGCGCACGGTTGATTTCGTCGGCCAGCACCAGGTTGTGAAAGATCGGCCCTTGCTGGAACACGAAGCTGCCGGTTTCCGGACGGTAGATTTCGGTGCCGGTGATGTCGGCCGGCAGCAGGTCGGGGGTGAACTGAATTCGATGGAACTGGGCTTCGATGCCCTCGGCGAGTTCTTTGATCGCTTTGGTCTTGGCCAGACCGGGAGCGCCCTCGACCAGCATATGGCCGTCGGCGAGCAGGGCGATGAGCAATCGCTCGATGAGTTTTTCCTGGCCGAGAATCTGCGTTGAAAGAAAGGTTCGCAGCGCCAGCAGCGCTTCACGATGTTCCATCGGTGACTGTTCCTGGAAAGGGGGTGGCCGGGGCGTTCGGATAACGCCGGGGCTGGGGGCGTTACTTTAATCCATCGTGGGGGGCGGCGACTAACGGCATTTGCGCGATTTGTCAGTATCGGCCTCCGTTTGCACTGTGTAGGGCCGTTTCTGGACGTTGCTACGATTCAGGTCTGCGTGTGCAAGCTGTTCAATATGACCTTGATGGCGGGGCGCTCAAGCAGTTCGCACCATTTGCCTTCATCAACGATGGCGCCCCGCTGCATGACGAGCACGCGGTCAAAACGATGGAGATGTTCAACATCATGAGTGACACATATAAAGCCCTGTCCAGCGAATGTCTTGAATAGCAAATCCCACACTGGTGTGGCGAGTTTCGGTTCAATCGAAGCACTCGGCTCATCAAACAGATTGAATTTGCCCGGTCGATTCAGGAGTCGCAGCAACGAAAGCCGCTTCGCTTCACCTCCGGAGATATTGGTGGCGTTTTCAGCGATGTGACCTCGGCCAATGATTTCATCAAGCTGGAGAGATTGAATTGCCTCGTTCAATGTTTTCGACTGCTCAACACCGAAAAGTACGGACTGTTCAAAACTTCCTTCCAGGAACTGCGGAGACTGGGGGCTGTAACGCACCGTTTCCAGATGAACGCGAGCATTTAAGCGATCTATGCACAGCTCGTCGATGAACAGCCGGGGCCGCACCGAAAAATCCAGTCCTGCCAGCGCTTCGAGTAACGTCGATTTGCCAGCGCCGCTGGGCCCGATGATCGCGACGGATTGGCCCTGTCGGAAGCTGATCTGGCTGGCAATTGATAGCTGCGCAACACCGTTATGGGTGATCTCGCAGGGCTCGAGCCGTAATGTTGATAGGTTATGCAACGCATCAGAGTCATTGCGGCGATCGTTATCGAAGTCAGCAGTTGCAAGTAATTCTTTGAGTCGCCGTTGATCAGCCGAGAATTGATCCAGCACCCGATAGCCTTCGGTCAGCGCCGATACATTCAACAGGAACGTACCAGCAATAGAGAAAATGGCTACCAACTGACCGACGCTGATACTTGCTTGTCCGGACGTCTGATCCATGACTCCCCAAGCCAACAAACCGCCGGTGGACAGGCTGATAAACAAAATCTTCGCCGCGCTCAACAGTCCGCCCGAGCCTGCTACGGTTACAGCAGCGTTGGCGTAGCGCTCAAATGCTCGGTTCAAGGGTTGCAGGGCCGTGCGTTCGGCGCGTTCCAGTTTTATCGATTTACCAGCCCTCAAAGTATTGACCAAGGTTGCACTCAGCTCATCCTCCTGGTCATTAACAGCATCGATGTGTTTTCTGCGCCATCGAATGATCCGGTGAGTTGCGTAGAGATAACAGCCACCGAGGCCAGCTAGCGCGCAGAAAACCCAGGCTCCGCCCATATACCAGAATGCGCCGGCCACAATAAGAAACTCCAGACACAGGGGGAAACCTGTAGTGACGAAGAACATCAGCAACTGTTCGTGGGCAGTGATTCCGCGCTCGACCGACTTGATGAACTGTCCTATTCGCCACGTGCCGAACTGGGAAAAATCCTTGCCCATCAACCGCGCCATCCAATTGATGGAAGCACCCATGACAATTCGCTGGACAAGCTTTGAGAGCAGCAGCGTTTGCAGGGGGGTGGTCATCGACTGAATGCAACCGGCCAGCGTAAAAGCTGCGGTGAAATAAAGCAGCGTACGCAGCGTTGTGTGATCGGCATCGTTTAGTGAATCGACGATCTTGCCCAATAACAAATGAGGGGCCAGGGCCAGGATTTTCAGGGTGATGGTTGCGCCTATTGTCATCACCAGCAGGAGTCGATGTTTCTCGCAGGCTGTTCTTATAAATGTCTGCATGAGTATGTGCCTGTGGTCGTTTTGGATCACGCCGTTGGCGAGCTCCTGGTGCCGAGCAGAATGTGCTGAGGAGCTACGGGTTGGCCATTTCTGATTATGTTGAATCGTTCGAGACCCGGGATATAAGTCTGGGTAACTACGTTGGTCCCGGGATACTCCATGACTGTTCTGAAAAACAGGACTTTGTTCATACCGCTCAGGTTTTTTCGGAGCAAGGAAAGTTGTTCAGGAACAGAGAGTGCAAGCAGGTTTTTTGGGGGTGCCAAGGTATTGAGCTTCACGTTTTTAACAGGTGCGAAGTCTATCAGCTGTCTCAGTTTCTCGGATTGACAAAGCACATCAAGTACCTTTCGATCCGCAATTTCATCGTTGGCGTCGTATAAGGCGTTTGATTGGAATTGCTCCGTTACCGCTCTTTGGATGGCGATAAATATGTCCAAAGAACAGCCGGAGCCGATTGCGGATATATGTCGGTCGCCGGGGCCGGTTCGTGGTAATGCAACTGCCAGATAAACTTCTGACTCGTCTTTGATAATGATGATCTGCAAAGCTTCGGCAGTAGCGACCAGATTACCGTCATCGACATAGCGCACTCGCGCTCTCAAACCCAGTGTCTGGATAACATTGTTTATTCGGACAAACGCTTCCCTGGATGAAATCTCACGCTCTGACATGGTGAGCCTCGTAGGCTTGAATGCCGAAAGATCGACTTTCGGCATTTTCAGGATTGGCTGATCGGGAGGCCGAGTCAGCGGGTCAGTGAGGCGAAGAAGTCCAGTTCCGTCGCCAGGAAACCTTCAAAGTGGCCCGAGCCATAAGGCAAATCATCGAAGGTGTTTATTTCAGAACGTTTTCTACCCATTACATATGACTCCATTGAATATCACGTTGTCGGCATTTTTTTGCGCGCCGAGCTTGCATGTTTTTTTGCAAGCGCAACGAGTAATAACAAGGGAGAGTTGAACCCGCAATCAGACGGCTTCCGATGATTGCGTAGGGCGCTTCTTGAGGAGTAGTAGGATCGAACTTCGTGCTGTTAAACACAGCGGCGTTCTATGCGGAAAATTAGCGCGAATTATGGTTTGCAGGTGTTTAGAACTTGTAGAGGTGTCAATTAGCGTGCAATTAATGACGATGGCATAAGAGGCGATCAAATGCCGTCGTCATTTATCTTGTCATGCGAGCCGAACTGGTTATTCCAGATTAATTACAAAAGTTCCTGTCCCATCGAGAATATTCTTCAAAGTCTCAACAACCTCATCCATATCCACCATATCCGGGTTGAAGCTGATCTCCAGCACATCATCGCCATTCAACGCATCGGCATCCGCCGCAGCAATCTCGATCTTCAGCAGTTTCGAAGTCAGCGTGACCTTCACCCCGTCAAGCGTCGAAGGCTCGCCATCCAGGGTGATCTCCAGCTCATCCTCATCCGGGTAACGGCTCATCAGGAACATCTCGCCCTTGTCGCTGTGGCAGCAGAGCATGGCCATGTTGTCTTCTTCGTCGTCGCACGGGTTGACGATCAGTAGGGCGGTGGTCATTTGCATGGGGGAAATCCTGGGCAGTGGCGGCGGTGAGTCTGTTCGAAGGCGCGATTTTGCCAGTCTCAACCGGTTTGCGCTGCCTGCATCGGTAAAAAGTGGCAAAGCAGGACATTTCTGTCGCCCGGTTCCGAGTAGCGAGAAGGGAAAATCCGACACCAGCGTAAGGCGATTACCGGATGCGCAAAATCCACCCGAAATTGCGATTTTTCGCTTGTGATCGCGGCCTTTTTACCGTTAGTTTCGGCGCTCTTGCGCAATGGAGTGCGTTACGACAACCCCAAAAGGGAACTTTGCCATGACCCAATATTTCGATCGCGCCGAAGAAATCCGCCACCTGTCCGATGAACAGATCGAGGAAATCTACAAGCGCTATCTCGAAGGCGAAAAAACTGCCGCGCTGATGGCGGAATTTCAGATCCCTGCAACGGTGCGCAGTCTGCTCAAGGTTTTGCCCCCGGTCATCAGTGCCGACCTCAGCTGTCCTTACTGCAAACTGCCGATGTGGGTGCGCCGACACGCCAGGGGTACTCCGCTTTCGCTGCGCAGTACATTCAAATGCGTACGCTGTGAGCACCAGCAAAGCCTTCCCGGCACCAATACCCGCCACATGACTTGCAGCTGCACAGAATGTTTCAAGGTGCGCCAGCAGCAGCTTGCCGCCCGGGCCACGCGTGATCGCCTGGAATTGGAAGCTCGATATGGCGCGCGATGCCCCGCAGTGCCTTACGCCAATCTGGGGTTTGTGCAGAAGCTGACGTTGCTCGCTTTGCTGGATGATGGTTACGGCGCGACCGTTGAATGGATTGCGCCGTTAAATGCGCCATCCAGAGAAGAGCTGCTCGCCCTGACGTTCGAGGCCCGTGAAGAGCTGCTCAAAGGCCTGCACGAAGCCGGGGTGCTGGCAGTTTCCACCGATTCCGACATCAACGCCTTCGATCGCAGCGAAGGCTGCAATATCCGCGAGTACAGCGCGGTGCGCTGGCTGCCCAGCGTCACGCTCGATGGCGTAACGCGCTGTGCCCGCGAGAATTTGTATCAGGTGCTGTATCAGGAGTTGTCGGGCAGCGTCAAAGCCGCCTGGAAGAGCGAAATCTATTCGCTGGTCTTCAGTCTCGCCCGCGAAGCGTCCCTTCAATACATCCGTGTGCTGGCCGCTGAAGTGGATTTTGCCTTCACGGCCGAGGCCCGTGCCGAGGAGGTGGTCGGGCAGTTGCTGCAGGACTTCTCGGTGAGTCAGTTGTATTACTTCGCCCGCCTGGCGGTACGAAACGCCGCGCACTTTTATGCCACCGGCAATTCCAAAGGGCGCAGTCACGCCTCCAACACCATACCGCGCAACATGCTGGGCACGGCGCAGGACGCGCTCGCGCGCAACTGGCGCAAGAACGCCCATCGCGATGCGCGAGTACCGCAAACGGCCTTGCAGCGCTTGCTCTACGACGTGGTGCTCAAGGACAGCGGCGCCGGATTTTCCAAATCGCCGGGCATGTACTGGCGTGACGAACTGGTCCCGCAGTTCTTTTCCGCCGTGGCGTTCGACAGCGACTTGCTCAGCCATCTGCGCCTGTTCTGCCGCGAATGCGATTCGAGCAACATTGACGCCAGCATGGACAAGCAGATCCTGCAGACGATGTGCTACGACTGCGCCACGGTGAGCAAATTCAGAGCCTTTGAGGAACTGCCGGACTGATCCGCGTCAACCGCTGGCGCTGAACCGGATGCCACGCTCAGGGTCGATAACAGGGCCTTGGGCGTTTTCGTTTCCGGATATGTAACGTCCTCGGCGACCGACCTGGCACGAAAGTCCCGTGAAACCGGGGTTTCGAACCTGCATTTCGGCGCACGCCTGCTAGTGTTGATGCAGGCCAAACCCTGCATTTACGTGCCAATGACCGAATATGTCGCAGCACCGCAAGCAGACACATTGTCGCACCCATTAAGCTGCGCAACGGATGAGCACCCGTAAAGGCATTGCCGGCAGTGCTGGCAGTCGCTTTTGCAGATGCTCATTCATGGAAGGTGAATGTGACCTGAGTGTCCCGTCCAGCTTCACCCACCTGTCTCCCTGTTTCCTCTGCCCGAGAATCAGGAACAGGGCGACACCAGCCCCGAAAGGGGTGTTGCACGCGACGCTTTCCATCAATAACAAGCTTAAGCGGAGTACCACAGATGGCGTTCTTCACCGCAGCCAGCAAAGCCGACTTCCAGCACCAACTGCAAGCGGCACTGGCGCAGCACATCAGTGAACAGGCACTGCCACAAGTGGCGCTGTTCGCTGAACAATTCTTCGGCATCATTTCCCTGGACGAGCTGACTCAACGTCGTCTCTCCGACCTCGCTGGCTGTACTCTTTCTGCGTGGCGCCTGCTTGAGCGCTTCGATCACGCGCAACCGCAAGTGCGTGTCTACAACCCCGATTACGAACGCCACGGCTGGCAGTCGACCCACACCGCGGTCGAAGTGCTGCACCACGACCTGCCATTTCTGGTCGACTCGGTGCGCACCGAGCTGAACCGTCGCGGCTACAGCATTCACACCCTGCAGACCACCGTGCTCAGCGTACGTCGTGGCAGCAAGGGCGAATTGCTGGAAGTCCTGCCAAAAGGCAGCACCGGCGAAGGCGTGCTGCACGAATCGCTGATGTACCTGGAAATCGACCGTTGCGCCAACGCGGCCGAGCTGAACGTGCTGAGCAAAGAGCTTGAGCAGGTGCTCGGTGAAGTGCGCGTAGCCGTCGCTGACTTCGAGCCGATGAAAGCCAAGGTGCAGGACATCCTCACCCAGCTCGATAACAGCGCCTATCCGGTCGATGCCGACGAAAAGAACGAAATCAAGAGCTTCCTGGAATGGCTGGTGGGCAACCACTTCACCTTCCTCGGCTACGAAGAGTTTGTGGTTACCGATCAGGCCGATGGCGGCCACATCGAGTACGACCGGAACTCCTTCCTCGGCCTGACCAAACTGCTGCGCACCGGCCTGACCTACGAAGACCTGCGCATCGAAGACTACGCCGTGTCCTACCTGCGCGAACCGACCCTGCTGTCGTTCGCCAAGGCTGCGCACCCGAGCCGCGTACACCGTCCGGCTTACCCGGATTATGTGTCGATCCGTGAAATCGACGCCGACGGCAAAGTCATCAAGGAACATCGCTTCATGGGCCTGTACACCTCGTCGGTGTACGGCGAGAGCGTGCGGGTCATCCCGTTCATCCGCCGCAAGGTCGAAGAAATCGAGCGCCGCTCCGGCTTCCAGTCCAAGGCTCACCTGGGCAAGGAACTGGCGCAGGTCCTCGAAGTGCTGCCGCGTGACGACCTGTTCCAGACCCCGGTCGACGAACTGTTCACCACCGTGATGTCGATCGTGCAGATCCAGGAACGCAACAAGATCCGCGTGTTCCTGCGCAAAGACCCGTACGGTCGCTTCTGCTACTGCCTGGCCTATGTGCCGCGCGACATTTACTCCACCGAAGTCCGCCAGAAGATCCAGCAAGTGCTGATGGAGCGCCTGAAGGCTTCCGATTGCGAGTTCTGGACCTTCTTCTCGGAATCCGTGCTGGCCCGCGTGCAGCTGATTCTGCGTGTCGATCCGAAGAACCGCCTCGACATCGACCCGCTGCTGCTGGAAAAAGAAGTGGTCCAGGCCTGCCGCAGCTGGCAGGACGACTACGCCGCACTGACCGTCGAAAGCTTCGGCGAAGCCCACGGCACCAACGTGCTGGCCGACTTCCCGAAAGGCTTCCCGGCCGGCTACCGCGAGCGTTTCGCTGCGCATTCGGCCGTGGTCGACATGCAGCACCTGCTGAGCCTCAACGAAAAAAATCCGCTGGTGATGAGCTTCTATCAGCCGCTCGGTCAGGTCTCCGGCCAGCGCGAGCTGCATTGCAAGCTGTATCACGCCGACACGCCGCTGGCGCTGTCCGACGTCCTGCCGATTCTGGAAAATCTCGGCCTGCGCGTACTGGGTGAATTCCCGTATCGCCTGCGCCACACCAACGGCCGCGAGTTCTGGATTCACGATTTCGCTTTCACCGCCGCTGAAGGTCTGGACCTCGACATCCAGCAACTCAACGACACCCTGCAGGACGCGTTCGTGCACATCGTGCGCGGCGATGCCGAAAACGACGCGTTCAACCGTCTGGTGCTGACCGCCGGTCTGCCATGGCGCGACGTAGCACTTCTGCGTGCCTACGCCCGTTACCTGAAGCAGATTCGTCTGGGCTTCGACCTGGGTTACATCGCCAGCACCCTGAACAACCACACCGACATCGCTCGCGAACTGACCCGGTTGTTCAAGACCCGTTTCTACCTGGCGCGCAAGCTCGGCAGCGATGATCTGGAAGACAAGCAACTGCGGCTGGAACAAGCGATTCTGACTGCACTGGACGATGTTCAGGTACTCAACGAAGACCGCATCCTGCGTCGTTACCTCGACCTGATCAAAGCCACCCTGCGCACCAACTTCTATCAGACTGACGCCAACGGCCAGAACAAGTCGTACTTCAGCTTCAAGTTCAACCCGCATGCGATCCCTGAGCTGCCCAAGCCAGTGCCGAAGTTTGAAATCTTCGTTTACTCGCCACGCGTCGAAGGCGTGCACCTGCGCTTCGGCAACGTTGCTCGTGGTGGCCTGCGCTGGTCCGATCGTGAAGAAGACTTCCGTACCGAAGTGCTCGGCCTGGTAAAAGCCCAGCAAGTGAAGAACTCGGTCATCGTGCCAGTAGGCGCGAAGGGCGGCTTCCTGCCGCGTCGCCTGCCACTGGGCGGCAGCCGTGACGAGATCGCGGCCGAGGGCATCGCCTGCTACCGCATCTTCATTTCCGGCCTGTTGGACATCACCGACAACCTGAAGGACGGCGCCCTGGTGCCGCCGGTCAACGTCGTGCGTCATGACGATGATGACCCGTACCTGGTGGTCGCGGCGGACAAGGGCACTGCAACCTTCTCCGACATCGCCAACGGCATCGCCATCGACTACGGCTTCTGGCTGGGTGACGCGTTTGCGTCCGGTGGTTCGGCCGGTTACGACCACAAGAAAATGGGCATCACCGCCAAAGGCGCGTGGGTCGGCGTACAGCGCCACTTCCGCGAGCGCGGCATCAATGTTCAGGAAGACAGCATCACCGTGGTTGGCGTCGGCGACATGGCCGGCGACGTGTTCGGTAACGGCCTGTTGATGTCCGACAAGCTGCAACTGGTCGCTGCGTTCAACCACATGCACATCTTCATCGACCCGAACCCGAACCCGGCGACCAGTTTCGTCGAGCGTCAGCGTCTGTTCGATCTGCCGCGTTCGGCCTGGACCGACTACGACACCAGCATCATGTCCGAAGGTGGCGGTATCTTCTCGCGCAGCGCGAAGAGCATCGCGATCTCGCCGCAGATGAAAGAACGCTTCGACATCCAGGCTGACAAGCTGACCCCGACCGAACTGCTCAACGCCTTGCTCAAGGCGCCGGTGGATCTGTTGTGGAACGGCGGTATCGGCACCTACGTCAAGGCCAGCACCGAAAGCCACGCCGATGTCGGCGACAAGGCCAACGATGCGCTGCGCGTCAACGGTAACGAGCTGCGCTGCAAAGTCGTGGGCGAGGGCGGTAACCTCGGCATGACCCAACTGGGTCGTGTGGAATTCGGTCTCAATGGCGGCGGTTCCAACACCGACTTCATCGACAACGCCGGTGGCGTGGACTGCTCCGACCACGAAGTGAACATCAAGATCCTGCTGAACGAAGTGGTTCAGGCCGGTGACATGACCGACAAGCAACGCAACCAGTTGCTGGCGAGCATGACCGACGAAGTCGGCAATCTGGTGCTGGGCAACAACTACAAGCAGACTCAGGCCCTGTCCCTGGCGGCGCGCCGTGCCTACGCGCGCATCGCTGAGTACAAGCGTCTGATGAGCGATCTGGAAGGCCGTGGCAAGCTGGACCGTGCCATCGAGTTCCTGCCGACCGAAGAGCAACTGACCGAGCGCGTCGCTGAGGGCCACGGCCTGACCCGTCCTGAGCTGTCGGTGCTGATCTCCTACAGCAAGATCGACCTGAAAGAGCAGCTGCTGGGCTCGCTGGTGCCGGACGACGATTACCTGACCCGCGACATGGAAACGGCGTTCCCGCCGACACTGGTCAGCAAGTTCTCCGAAGCCATGCGTCGTCACCGTCTGAAGCGCGAGATCGTCAGCACCCAGATCGCCAACGATCTGGTCAACCACATGGGCATCACCTTCGTGCAACGACTCAAAGAGTCGACCGGCATGAGCCCGGCGAACGTGGCTGGCGCTTACGTGATCGTGCGTGACATCTTCCACCTCCCGCACTGGTTCCGTCAGATCGAAGCGCTGGACTATCAGGTTTCCGCTGATGTGCAGCTGGAGCTGATGGACGAGCTGATGCGTCTGGGCCGTCGCGCCACGCGCTGGTTCCTGCGTGCCCGCCGCAACGAGCAGAACGCTGCCCGTGACGTCGCGCATTTCGGTCCGCACCTGAAAGAACTGGGTCTGAAACTCGACGAACTGCTCAGCGGCGAAATCCGCGAGAACTGGCAGTCGCGCTATCAGGCGTACGTCGAAGCCGGTGTACCGGAATTGCTGGCGCGTATGGTTGCGGGCACCTCGCACCTGTACACGCTGCTGCCGATCATCGAAGCCGCCGACGTCACCGGGCAGGACCCGGCCGAAGTGGCCAAGGCTTACTTCGCCGTCGGCTCTGCGCTGGACATCACCTGGTACCTGCAACAGATCAGCGCCTTGCCGGTGGAAAACAACTGGCAGGCTCTGGCCCGTGAAGCGTTCCGTGATGACGTCGACTGGCAGCAGCGGGCGATCACCATCTCCGTCCTGCAACAGGGCGACGGCTCCCAGGATGTGGAAGCACGCCTGGCGCTGTGGATGGCCCAGCACGAAAGCATGATCGAACGCTGGCGCGCCATGCTGGTGGAGATCCGTGCTGCGAGCGGTACGGACTACGCCATGTACGCGGTAGCCAACCGTGAACTGCTGGATCTGGCGTTGAGCGGGCAAGTAATCGTGCCTGCGGTTGCTGCGAATGCCGAGCTTGAACTGGCGTAAGTAGTGGCTGAATGAGAAAGCCCCGCTCTCGAAAGAGGCGGGGCTTTTTCTTGTCTGTCATTCAGAGCGTATCGGCGCAGCGGAAGGCGAAGCTACCAACGCCGTCGGCACGGGGCAGGGATGTTCCGGTTACGACAATCTGATTGTTCTGAATAGCAAGGCCTCCCGCCATGTCGAGCACGTCGGTCAGATTGATCACCAGCACACCGTCGTCGGCAAAACCGCGATCCGGAGCGCCGTCCGATTTGAACTGGGCAATGACGATTTCGGAGTCTTCTTCGCCGTGGGTGCTGGAAAGCAACACGATGTGTACGCCTTCTCGCAGCGTGCCAGCAGTCCATTGGATGCCGAAAGGCGCATCGGAATAAGACGTCAGGACTGGCCTCCCTTCATTGAAGTCGCTGGCGTATTTGCCATTTCTGTCGACACAAACCAGGACGCCCCTGTGAACAAGATCCTCCGAGGTGGCGCTACCGATGCCGAGGATGTTGCCATCAGGCATTTCCACCAGTTGGTTGATCTGACTGAGCTTGTCCAGGCGGTCGAACAGGGCAAAACCGTTATCGCCAAAGCTGCTGACAGGCTTACCTGCGGCGTCGAAGAGGGCGATCATTGCGCGGTAGCGGTCTTTACGTGAAACGTAACCTGCGATGGCGAATTTGCCGTCCTGCAGCCGGATCAGTGAGCCAGCCCACGTGGAATTGTCCAGGTATCGAATCGTGATGTAACCCTGACCTTGGCCAAAGGAAGTGTCCAGAGCCCCGTCGCTATGCAGCCTGATCAAAAGACCGTATTGGTCATTGGGGGAATATTGATGATTGCTCAGGACCATCAGTTTTCCGTCGGCCAGTTCAATGGCATGGCCACTGTAATCGGATGCCGTAGTGCGTTTTTGCTCCGGTGCTACCTCGGACGACACGAGGGCGGGCAACGGAATCTGGCTAACGATGACCACGCCGTTGTCGCCAAATCCGCTCTCGGGCGTTCCGTCATTGCGAAACATTGCCAAGCAGCGCTGTGGTCGTGCGTATTCGTGTAGGACAAAGGCACCCTGAAGCAACAGATTGTTGTTCTTGAGGATGCTGATGCTGCCACCCGTGGATTTATAGCCCTGCGCGAAAACCCCGGTCGCCACGCCATCCCGGGCAAACGAAGCGTCCTGTGTGCCATCAGGCTTCAACCGCACAATGGCGAACTTGTTGCCCGCACTGGCGGCGATCAGCAGCTTGCCGTCCGCCGCGACGGTAACTGCGTTGGCGAAGCCGTTTTCCTGATCGGGATATTCAAACCAGGTGAGGCCATTTTTGTCGGGGCCGAAAGTGGGGTCCAGGTTATGCACGGCGGTGTCTTTGACTTCAGTCATGGTCAGCTCCTCGAATACGCTGTTTTTGCGTAAAGCGATCAGTCGATAGAGACCGGCAAATCAACGCAGTGCTGGTATTTGGGAAGCTTTCGGTCGCGCTGTCCACTGTCAGACCTGACAGTGGACAGCGGGGGATGATTGTGGATTTGGCAGCAGGATGGCCAGTCTTGGCGGGCTTTAATGTCAGAGGTTTTTGTGGTGTCTGGTCTGGCGCCTTCGCGAGCAGGCTCGCTCCCTCAGGGATTCGCATTCCAAATGTGGGAGCGAGCC